>NZ_JBHVPD010000028.1:0-95213 GCF_042887525.1 Kitasatospora sp. NPDC057936 | reverse complement strand
GTCCGTGGCCGAGGGCGCCCAGTTCGTCGAGGACGTGGAGCGTGGTGCGCGGGTTGCCGCCGCACACCTCGGCGAGGCGGTCGACGAAGGCGGGTTCGACCGGGGCGGGCGACCACCGGCCGACGAGCCCGGCGACGGCGGCGCGGTCGAGCGGGGCGAGCGGCAGTGGGCTGACGAACGGGTCCGCGGTGAGGTCGAGCCAGGCCGCGGGGGCGGCCGGGCGGGCGCCGTCGCGGCGGGAGAGGGCGACGAGCAGCGGGAGTCCTGCCGAGCGCCGGAGCAGGAAGTCCAGCCAGCGCAGGGTGTGTTCGTCGCAGGCCTCGGCGTCGTCGAGGGCGAGGACGAGCGGACGGTCCGTCATGAGGCGGGCCGCGGCGCGGTAGAGGGCGTGGAAGACGGGGCAGGCCTCCGCGGGGTCGAAGGAGCGCGTGTGCCGCGGCCGGGGCAGGTGTGCGGCCAGTGCCGCGCCGCCCGATGCCTCGTCACCTGATGTCGCGTCCGGTGAGGTCGCGTCCGGTGTCACGCCGCTCTCGGCGAAGAGGGCGCGCAGGCCCGAGTAGCCCGTGCCGTCCGGCCGTTCGCCGTGCAGGACGAGCGCGCCGTGCCGGGTGGATTCCGCCCGCAGCTCCGCGAGCAGCCGGGTTTTCCCGATTCCGGCCGGGCCGGTGAGGACGACGCAGCCGGCGTTCCCGCGGCGGCCGGCCCCTGCGTGTCCGGAAAGCGTCGCCAGTTCACCTGCGCGACCGAGAATGTTCCCCTGGTCGGGAATTCCTGCCGTAGGCAGCACGGAACCTTCACCCCCCAAGCGCGGACGATTCCGCTATTCCGACACCACGCCCGGACCGCAGGACAATTGCGGTTGACAGGTGCAACAGTACCCCGGGTCATACGATCAAATATGTATGGGACCCGTCAAGAACAGCACGGGTGCCCGAACGATTTCCGGCCGTCGCGACCCCGCCGCGAGGCCGTCGCGCCGTCCGGGCCGGTGGCCGCCCTCCCCGTCGCGGCGCGCGGCCGGATCCCCCAAGGAATGTTGAACCTCCCGTTGGTTTGTCTTTACCGCCGGGCCGCGGTCCAAACCCGCGCACACCAGGACGATCGGCCCCGGCCCCGGGCCGGCCCCGTCCAGGACTAAGGAATTCCCGGCGCGGGGCGTGAGACCAAGGTGGGGTGCACCCCCAGCCGTCCCGCCCCGAGGGAGTCCGATGACCGCCCCGCAGCGTCCGATCCTGTTCGTCAGCCTGCCGGAGAGCGGACTGCTCAACCCGCTGCTGGTGCTGGCCGGTGAGCTGGCCCGCCGGGGCGTGCCGGACCTCTGGTTCGCCACCGACGAGCCCCGGCGCGCCGACGTGCTGGCCCTCGCCGACGGGTCGGCGGTGGAGTTCGCCTCGCTCGGCGAGGTCTTCTCCGAGCTGTCGGCCGTCAGCTGGAGCGACGAGGTCTACCGCGAGGTGACCCAGCCGGACCGCTTCCGCGCCCACCGGGCCGTC
Organism: Kitasatospora sp. NPDC057936; assembly: GCF_042887525.1. Taxonomy (NCBI): domain Bacteria; kingdom Bacillati; phylum Actinomycetota; class Actinomycetes; order Kitasatosporales; family Streptomycetaceae; genus Kitasatospora; species Kitasatospora sp. NPDC057936. The sequence goes on along the minus strand of NZ_JBHVPD010000028.1, from coordinate 93,720 downwards.
ATCCACCAGTCCTACCGGCCCGATCTGCAGGCCGAGAAATACCGCCGGCTCGCGGCCGTGGTGGACAAGTGCAATCCGGCCCTGATGGTCATCGACTGCGTCAGCTCCTTCGCCGTCGACCTCGCCCTGACCCGGGGCATTCCGTTCGTGCTCAGCGTGCCGTTCCTGCCGAGCAATGTACTCACCTCGCACAGCCCATTCGGCAGCTCGTACACGCCCAAGGATTTCCCCGTCCCGCATTCCGGCCTGCCGTACCCGATGGGTTTCGGCCAGCGCCTGGCCAACCGGCTGTTCAAGCTGCGCACGCTCGCGCTCTTCTTCAACCCGGCCATGGGGAAGGTGCTTTCCGAGGACGCCCGGCTGCGCAAGGAACTCGGGCTTCCCAAGCCCAGCCCGATGACCCGGATCGACCGGGCCGAAATGGTGCTGTGCAATTCCGTGCGGGAGCTCGACTACCCGTTCGAGATGCCGGGGAAGGTCAAGCTGGTCGGGGCGATGGTGCCGCCGCTGCCGGAGTCCACGCGGGCCGCGGACGACACCGGAGTCATGGACTGGCTCGACGCGCAGTCCTCGGTGGTCTACATGGGCTTCGGCACCATCACCCGGCTGACCCGGCCCCAGGTGGCCGCGCTCGTCGAGGTGGCGCGCCGCCTGGACGGGCGCCACCAGGTGCTGTGGCGGCTGCCCGCCGAGCAGCAGCACCTGCTGCCGCCGAAGGAGCAACTCCCGGACAACCTGCGGATCGAGAGCTGGCTGCCGTCGCAGCTGGACGTGCTGGCCCACCCCAAGGTCGGGGTGTTCTTCACCCACGGCGGCGGCAACGGCTTCCACGAGGGCGTGTACTTCGGCAAGCCGCTGGTGGTGCGCCCGCTGTGGGTGGACTGCTACGACCAGGCCGTGCGCGGCCGGGACTTCGGGATCAGCCTGACCCTGGACCGGCCGCAGGACATCGACCCGGCCGACGTCGTCGACAAGCTCACCCGCGTCCTCGGCGACGGCTCCTTCCGCGAGCGCGCCGAGCGCATCGGCGCCCTGCAGCGCGCCGCCGGCGGCCGCACCACCGCGGCCGACCTGCTGCTCGCCCTGCCCGCCCTCGCCTGACCCTTCCCCCCCGGCGACACCCCCTTCGACCAACGCACCGAGCGAGGACCCTTTCATGCCCTTCACCATCCCCGTGTCCCGGCCCAGTCTGGACGGGCGCGAGCTGGAGTACGTCACGAGCACGATCGGCGACGGCTGGATCTCCTCCCAGGGCCCGTACGTCCGGCGCTTCGAGCGGGCCTTCGCCGACTACAACGGCTCCGCCCACGGCGTGGCCTGTTCCTCCGGCACCGCGGCGCTCACCCTGGCGCTGCGCGCCCTCGGCGTGGGCCCCGGCGACGAGGTGATCGTCCCCGAGTTCACGATGATCGCCACCGCCTGGGCCGTCACCTACACCGGCGCGACGCCGGTGTTCGTCGACTGCGCGGACGACCTGAACATCGACGTCGCGCGGATCGAGGAGAAGATCACCCCGCGCACCAAGGCGATCATGCCGGTGCACGTCTACGGCCGGCGCTGCGACATGGCGGCCGTCATGGACATCGCGCACCAGTACAACCTGCGCGTCGTCGAGGACTCGGCCGAGGCCCACGGCATCCGCCCCACCGGCGACATCGCGTGCTTCTCGCTGTTCGCCAACAAGATCATCACGGCCGGCGAGGGCGGCATCTGCCTCACCGACGACCCCCGCCTGGCCGCCCAGCTGGACCACCTGCGCGCCATGGCCTTCACCACCGACCACAGCTTCGTCCACAAGAAGCTCGCCTACAACTTCCGCATGACGGCCATGCAGGCCGCCGTCGCCCTCGCCCAGACCGAGCGCCTCGACGCGATCCTCGCCACCCGCCGCGAGATCGAGCAGCGCTACGACCAGGGCCTCAAGGACGTCCCCGGGATCACCCTCATGCCGCCCCGCGACGTGCTGTGGATGTACGACGTGCGGGCCGAACGCCGCGCCGAGCTGCGCGAGTTCCTCGCCGCCGAGGGGATCGAGACCCGGCTGTTCTTCCAGCCGATGAGCCGTCAGCCCGGCTACCTCGACCCGGCCTGGCCCGGCCTCAACGCGGCCCGCTTCGCCGCCGACGGCCTCTACCTGCCCACCTACACCGACCTGATCCCCGCCGACCAGGACCGCGTGATCGGCGCGGTCCGCGCGTTCTACGGCGCGTCCTGAACCGGCCCGCCGGAGGAGACCCGAACCCATGACGCCCGACACTGCGACACCCGGCACCGTGCCTCCCGACACCGTGCCCACCGACAACGTGACGTCCGGCGGCACGACGGGCGCCGAACCGCCGGTGGTCGACTTCCCGCTGCGCGTGCCCGGCGAGTCCTTCCCCCCGCCGCGCTACCAGGGCTACCGGGACCGCCAGGGCCTGGTGGTCTCCTACCTGCCGAACGGCCGCAAGGTCTGGCTGGTCACCCGGCACGAGGACGTGCGCTCCGTCCTCACCAACAAGAAGATCAGCTCCAACCCGGACCACCCCGGCTTCCCCAACGTCAGCGAGACGATGGGCGTGCCCCGCCAGGAGCAGATCCCGGGCTGGTTCGTCGGCCTCGACTCGCCCGAGCACGACCGCTTCCGCAAGGCGCTCATCCCGGAGTTCACCGTCCGGCGGGTACGGGAGCTGCGGCCGGCGGTCGAGCAGACCGTCGACCGGTGCATCGACGCGATGCTGGCGGCCGGCGGCGAGGCCGACCTGGTGGCCGACTTCGCGCTGCCCGTCCCCTCGCTCGTCATCTCCTCGCTGCTCGGCGTGCCGCCGGTGGACCGGGACTTCTTCGAGTCCCGCACCCGCACCCTGGTCGCGATCCAGGCCTCCACCGACCAGCAGCGCGACACCGCGTCGCGCGAACTGCTGCGCTACATCAACCGGTTGGTGGCGATCAAGCAGAAGTGGCCCGGCGACGACCTGATCAGCCGGCTGCTGGCCACCGGCGCGATCGAGCCCCACGAGATGTCCGGCGTGCTGATGCTCCTGCTCATCGCCGGGCACGAGACGACGGCCAACAACATCGCGCTCGGCGTGGTGACGCTCCTCCAGCATCCCGAGTGGATCGGCGACGACCGGGTGGTCGAGGAGACGCTGCGCTTCCACTCGGTGGCCGACCTGGTCTCGCTGCGGGTCGCGGTCGAGGACGTCGAGATCTCCGGGCAGCTGGTGCGGGCCGGCGAGGGAATCGTGCCGCTGGTGGCCGCCGCCAACCACGACGAGAAGGCCTTCTCCTGCCCGCACGCGTTCGACCCGGCCCGCACCGAGCGCCACCACGTCGCGTTCGGCTACGGCGTCCACCAGTGCCTGGGCCAGAACCTGGTCCGGATCGAGATGGAGATCGCCTACCGCCGGCTCTTCGAGCGCATCCCCGGCCTGCGCCTCGCGGTGCCCGTCGAGGACCTGCCGCTCAAGTACGACGGCGTGCTGTGCGGCCTGCACGCACTGCCCGTCCGCTGGTAGCACCCGTCCCGCCCGACCGTTTCAGGAGAAAACGTTCATGCGCATCACCGTCGACACCGACCGCTGCGTCGGCGCGGGCCAGTGCGTGCTCAACGCCCCGGCCGTGTTCGACCAGGACGACGACGGCGTGGTCGAGCTCCACGACCCCGCCGTGGCCCCCGAGGACCGCGACGCGGTCGACACCGCCGCCACGCTCTGCCCGTCCGGCGCCATCACCGTCCACCGGGGCTGATCCCCGCGAGGCCGGGCCCGTCCAGGGCCCGAAAAGAGAGGACCGACCCCCATGACCAGTCCCGGCACCGCGAGCACGCTGTGGCTGCGCCGCTTCCACCCGGGCGAGGGCCGCGCCGTGCGCCTGGTGTGCTTCCCGCACGCCGGCGGCTCCGCGAGCTTCTTCCACCCCGTCTCCGCGGCCCTGTCCGCCGAGGCCGAGGTGATCGCCCTGCAGTACCCCGGCCGGCAGGACCGCCGCCTGGAGCCCTGCATCGAGGACATCGCGACCCTCGCCGACCGGATCACCGAGGAACTGCTCACCCTGGACGACCGGCCCACCGTGTACTTCGGCCACAGCATGGGCGCCGTCCTCGCGTTCGAGACCGCGTGGCGCCTGGAGCACAAGGGCACCCACGCGCCCGGGGCGGTCATCGCCTCCGGCCGCCGCGCGCCGTCCACCACCCGCACCGAGACGGTGCACCGGCGGGACGACGACGGCGTCATCGCCGAGCTCAAACTGCTCAACGGCACCAACGCCCAACTGCTCGGGGACGAGGAGATCCTGCGGATGGCGATGCCGGCGATCCGCGCCGACTACCGCGCCATCGAGCGCTACACGTGCGGGACCGACCGCGTGCTCGGCTGCCCGGTCGTCGCCCTCACCGGCGACGCCGACCCGCGCACCACCATCGCCGAGGCCCGCGCCTGGCAGGCCCACACCGCCGGTGACTTCCGCCTCCAGGTCCTGCCCGGCGGCCACTTCTTCCTCGCCGACCAGCAGGCGGCGGTGCTCCGGGAGATCTCCGCCGAACTCGCCGCGCTCCGCTGACGGACCGCCGGCCCGGACAAGGACCCCTGATGCGCACACTCCTGGTCGACAACTACGACTCCTTCACCTACAACCTCTTCCACTACCTCGCCGAGGCCAACGGCCGCGATCCTGAGGTCATCAGCAACGACGACCCGGCGTTCCGGCCCGAACTGCTCGACGCGTTCGACAACGTCGTGCTCTCCCCGGGGCCCGGCACCCCGCACAACCCCGCGGACTTCGGCCACTGCGCCGGCATAGCCCGCGAGGGCCGGCTGCCCGTCCTCGGCGTCTGCCTCGGCCACCAGGGCCTCGCCCTCGCGCACGGCGCCACCGTGGGCCGGGCGCCCACGCCCCGGCACGGCCGTACGTCGGCCGTGCGGCACACCGGCACCGGGCTCTTCCACCACCTGCCGAACCCGCTGGAGGTCGTCCGCTACCACTCGCTCGCGGTCACCTCCCTGGCCCCCGCCCTCGAACCGATCGCGTGGGCCACCGACGACGGCGTGGTGATGGCGCTGCGCCACCGCGAACTCCCCATGTGGGGCGTGCAGTTCCACCCCGAGTCGATCGGCACAGAGGCGGGCAAGCGGCTGCTGTCCAACTTCCGTGACCTCACCGAGCAGCACGGACGCCGCCGCCGCACCGCCGCCGCACCGCGACCCTCCGCGTCACAAGCCTCCGCCACCGTGAGCGCCGCGCCCCGGCCGGCCGCGCGCCGGCTCGCGGTCCTGACCCGGCAGGTCGGGACCAGCTGGGACGCCGAGACCGTCTTCGACCGCGTGTTCCGCGGCGGCAGCCACCCGTTCTGGCTCGACAGCAGCCTGCCCGGCGGCCGCCTCGGGCACGTCTCCGCGATGGGCAACGCCGCCGGGCCGCTCGCCCGCGTCGCCACCGCCGACGTCCAGCGCGGCACCGTCACGGTCACCGCCGGCGAAACCGCGCAGGTGATCGAGGGCGAGTTCCTGGCCTGGCTCGACGACGACCTGCGCACCCTGGACGTCGACGTGCCCGAGCTGCCGTTCGACTTCGCGCTCGGCTGGGTCGGCTGCCTCGGCTACGAGCTCAAGGCCGAGTGCGGCGGCGACCGCGCCCACCGCTCGCCCGACCCGGACGCCGTCATGGTCTTCACCGACCGCGCCGTCGTCGTCGACCACCACACCGGCGCCGCCCACCTGCTCGCCCTCGCCGAGGACGGCCGGAACGACGCCGCCCTCGCCTGGCTGGACGAGACCGCCGCCCTGCTCACCGGGCCCGCCCCGCACACCGACCCGCCCGCGCACACCCCGCCCGGCGAGGACTCCCGGCTGCGGCTGCGCCACCCCCGCGACGCCTACCTCAAGCTCATCGACGCGTGCCAGGACGAGATCGCGGCCGGCGAGACCTACGAGGTCTGCCTCACCAACATGATCGACGCCCCCACCGACCTCGACCCCTGGCAGGCCTACCGCGCCCTGCGGCGGATCAGCCCGGCCCCGTTCGCCGCCTTCCTCTCCTTCGGCGACCTCGCCGTGCTCAGCTCCTCCCCCGAGCGCTTCCTGCGGATCGGCCCGGACGGCCTCATGGAGTCCAAGCCCATCAAGGGCACCCGGCCGCGCGGCGCCACCCGCGAGGAGGACGCCCTGCTCGTCGCCGACCTCGCCACCAGCGAGAAGGACCGGGCCGAGAACCTCATGGTCGTCGACCTCGTGCGGCACGACCTCGGGCGCTGCGCCCGGACCGGCTCCGTCGTCGCCGACCCGCTGTTCAACGTCGAGACGTACGCCACCGTGCACCAGCTCGTCAGCACCGTGCGGGCCCGGCTGCGCCCCGAGTGCAGCGCCGTCGACGGCGTCCGGTCGGCGTTCCCCGGCGGCTCGATGACGGGCACGCCCAAGCTGCGCACGATGCAGATCATCGACCGGCTGGAGAACGGGCCGCGCGGCATCTACTCGGGCGCGATCGGCTACTTCTCGCTCAGCGGCGCCGCCGACCTGAGCATCGTGATCCGCACCGCCGTGCTCAGCGGCGGGCGGCTGCGCTACGGGGTCGGCGGGGCGATCATCGCGCTGTCCGACGCCGAGGGCGAGTTCGACGAGACGGTGGTCAAGGCCCGGCCGCTGCTCGCGCTGCTGGACACCGCGCTCCCGCTGCAGAACCCGCCGGCCTCCGCCCGCCGGCGCCGGCCGTCCAGGGCCTTCCCGGCCGTCTCGGGCTGAGAGCCCCCTCCGCAATTCAGGCTGGGGACGGCCGCCGCAGCCGCCCAGCGACCCCGTCAGGAGCGAAGGTGTCCGTCCACAGCGATGACTACGCGATCGATCCGGCCGCCGGCTCCCCCGGGGCGCTGGGCGGCCACACCCTGCCCGCCGTGTTCGCGGCGGCGGTGCTCCGGGCGCCGGACGCCGTCGCCCTGGTCGACGGCGAGCGGGAGCTGACCTGGCGCCAGTGGGCCGACGAGGCCGCCGCGCTGGCCCGGGCGCTCCAGGAACTGGGCGTCGCGCCGGGCGACGTCGTCGCCGTCCAGCTGCCCAACTGCCGGGAGTACCAGACGGCGCACGTCGCCGTCGCCACCGCGGGCGCCGTCCTGCTGCCCGTGCACGCCGGGCACGGCGCCGCCGACGTGCGGGCGCTGCTGGCCCGGGTGGACCCGGTGGCCGTGCTGCTCCCGGCGGACGCGGCGGCTGCGGCGCCCGGCCTCCTGGCGGACGTACCCTCCCTGCGGGCGGTGCTGGTCGCGGGCGGCGAGGACCCGGCCGGGGGCGGCGAGGACCCGGCCGCGGCCGGCGTCCACGCGCTGGACCGGCTCACCGCCGCGTGGGCGGGCCACCCGCCGCACCCCGTGGAGGTGCGGCCCGAGGACCCGCTGGTCCTCATCCCGTCCTCCGGCACCACCTCGGCCCGGCCCAAGATCTGCGTGCACAGCCACGACGGACTGCTCTCCAACACCGCGTCCGTCGCCGAGGAGGGCGGCCCGGCCTTCGCCGAGGCGATCCTGACGGCCTGCCCGCTCACCCACCTCTTCGGCCTGCAGTCGCTGCACACCGCACTGTTCCGCGCCTGCCGGCAGGTGCTCCTGCGCGGCTGGGACCCGGAGCGCTTCCTCGCCCTCGCCCGCGCCACCGCGCCGAGCGCCGTCTTCGCCGTCCCCGCGCAACTCCACGACGTCGTCGCCTCCCTGGCCCGCAGCGGGCAGCCGGCCGGCTTCCGGCCGCACGAGGTGCGCACCGCCGGAGCGGCGATCCCCGCCGCGCTGGCCGCCGACGTCCGGGCGGTGCTCGGCGGCGAACTCGTCGTCGTCTGGGGCATGTCCGAACTCGGCACCGGCACCCGGACCTCCCCCACCGACCCGGTCGGCGCCGCCGTGCGCAGCGTCGGCCGGCCCACCAGCGGGGCGCGCGTACGGATCGTCGGCGAGGACGGGTGCGAACTGCCCCCGGGCGAGCCGGGCGACCTCCAGTACCGCAGTCCGAGCATGTTCCGCGGCTACTACCGCGAGCCCGAACTGACCGCCGCGGCCGTCACGCCGGACGGCTGGCTGCGCACGGGCGACCGGGCGAGCCTCGGGGCGGACGGACTGCTGCGCTTCCACGGGCGCGCGGCCGAGCTGATCAACGTCGGCGGGCGGAAGTTCGACGCGACCGAGGTCCAGGAGCTGCTGGCGGCGATGCCGGGCATCGGCCCGCTCGCCGTCGTCGGACGGGCGGACGCGCGGCTCGGCGAGATCCCGTGCCTGGTGCTCACCCGCGCGGCGGACCCGGCGATCGGGCTGCGGGCCGTGACCGGCTTCCTGCGGGAGCGCGAGGTCGCCGAGTACAAGATGCCGCTGGAACTGGTGACCGTCGACGACCTCCCGCGCACCCCGGCCGGGAAACTGCACCGGCGGTCACTGGAGGAGCTGGCGGCCGGGGAAACGGTCGTTCCACCACTGTCGATGGACTACCGCGACGCGCTGGACCTCGTGCGCTCGTGCGCGGCCGAGGTCATGGAGCGCGGCCCGGACGACGGACCGATCGGCGCCGACACGGCGTTCCGCGCCTACGGACTGGACTCGGTGCGCACCATCCGGCTGCGCAACCTGCTGGCGGAGGCGACCGGCCGTCCGCTGCCGGTGAGCCTCGGCTTCGACCACCCGACCCCGGCGGCCGTCGCCGCGTTGTTGTCGGGCGCGGTGCCGGACCGGTCGTCGGAGGAAGGTCCGGACGACGCCTCCTCCGATGAACCCATCGCCATCGTCGGCATGGCCTGCCGCCTGCCGGGCGGCGTCTCCTCCCCCGACGACCTCTGGGCGCTCGTCTCCGACGGCACCCACACCGACTCCCCGTTCCCCGCCGACCGCGGCTGGGACCTCGACGGCCTCTTCGACGACGACCCCGAGCACCCCGGGACGTCCTACGTCCGCCGGGGCGGGTTCCTGGACGGCGCAGGCCGGTTCGACGCCGCCTTCTTCGGCTTCTCCCCGCGCGAGGCCCTGGCCGCCGACCCGCAGCAGCGGCTGCTCCTGGAAACGGCCTGGGAGGCGCTGGAGCACGCCGGGATCGACCCGACCGGGCTGCGCGGCAGCCGCACCGGCGTCTTCACCGGGGCGATGTACCACGACTACGGTGCGGGCGCTCCGGCGGAGTTGGAGGGCCTGCTCGGGATCGGCACCGCCGGCAGCGCGCTGGCCGGGCGGATCTCGTACTGCTTCGGCCTGGAGGGCCCGGCACTCGCCGTCGACACCGCGTGCTCCTCCTCGCTCGTCGCCCTCCACCTCGCCTGCCGTTCGCTGCGGTCGGGCGAGTCCTCGCTCGCGCTGGCCGGCGGCGTGGCGGTGATGGCCACGCCGACGTCGTTCGTCGAGTTCTCGCGGTTGCGCGGCCTCGCCGCGGACGGCCGCTGCAAGTCCTTCTCCGACGACGCCGACGGCGCCGCGTGGGCCGAGGGCGCGGGCCTGCTGGTACTGGAGCGGCTGAGCGACGCGCGGCGCAACGGGCACCCGGTGCTCGCCGTCGTCCGCGGCTCGGCCGTCAACCAGGACGGCGCCTCGAACGGCATCACCGCGCCCAACGGGCCCGCCCAGCAGCGCGTGATCCGCCGCGCGCTCGCCGACGCGGGGCTCGCCCCCGGCGACATCGACGCCGTCGAGGCCCACGGCACCGGGACCTCGCTCGGCGACCCGATCGAGGCGCAGGCGCTGCTCGCCGTCCACGGGGGCGCGCGCCCGGCGGACCGGCCGCTGTGGCTCGGGTCCGTCAAGTCGAACATCGGGCACGCCCAGGCGGCGGCCGGGGTGGCCGGCGTGATCAAGACGGTGCAGGCGCTGCGGCACGGCCTGCTGCCGCGGACCCTGCACGTCACCGAGCCGACCACCCGTGTGGACTGGTCCTCCGGCGCCGTCCGGCTGCTGACCGAGGCGCAGCCGTGGCCCCGGAAGGACGGGCGGGCGCGGCGGGCGGGGGTGTCGTCGTTCGGGATCAGCGGAACGAACGCGCACGTGGTGCTGGAGGAGGCACCGGCCGCGGGCGCCGGAGACGGGCCGACGGGGTCCTCCGACCACGGGGAGGCGACCGCGCGGCGCACGGACGCCGGGCACACGGTGCTGCAAGACGCGCCCGCGGCGGGCTCCGGAGACGGGCCGACGCGGCCCACCGACCACGCGGACGCAGCCACGCGGCACACCGACGCCGGGCACACGGCCCTGCAAGACGCGCCCGCGGCGGGCTCCGGAGACGGGCCGACGCGGCCCACCGACCACGCGGACGCAGCCACGCGGCACACCGACGCCGGACGGGCCGAGGCCGGGACCGTGCTGCCCGGGGCTTCCGAGCGCGCCGACGACCGTCCGGTGCCGCTGGTGCTCTCCGCCCGCAGCGAGCCCGCCCTGCGGGCCCAGGCCGGGCGGCTGGCCGAGCACGTCGCCGCCCACCCCTCGTACGCTCTGCCGGACCTCGCCCACGCGCTGGCCACCACCCGGGCCGTCCACGGTCACCGGGCGCTGCTGGCCGCCGCCGACCGTACCGGACTCGTCGACGCGCTGCGGCGGTTCGCCTCCGGGGAGCCCTCGCCGGTCGCCCCGGCCACCGGTCGGCGCGACGGCGGCGGGCGGCTCGCCTTCGTCTTCGCCGGGCAGGGCAGCCAGCGACCCGGGATGGGGCGCGAACTCGCCGCCGCTTTCCCGGAGTTCGCGGCCGCCCTGGACGAGGTGTGCGGCGTCCTGGATCCGCTGCTGGAACGGCCGCTGCGCTCCGTCCTGTGGGACCGTTCCGACGGGCTCCTCGACCGGACGGAGTTCGCGCAGCCCGCACTGTTCGCCCACGAGGTCGCGCTCCACCGCCTGCTGGGGTCCTGGGGCGTGCGGCCCGACCTGCTGGCCGGGCACTCGGTCGGCGAGATCGCCGCCGCGCACGTCGCCGGGGTGCTGTCACTGGCGGACGCGTGCACGCTGGTCGCCGCCCGGGGGCGGCTCATGCAGGCCCTCCCGGCCGGTGGCACGATGCTCGCCGTCCGGGCGGCGGAGGACGAAGTAGTGCCGCTGCTGGGCGAGTTCGTCTCGCTCGCGGCCGTCAACGGGCCGTCGTCCGTCGTCGTCTCGGGCACCGAGGACGCGGTCGCGGCGATCGAGGCGCACTTCGCCGACCGGCGGACGACGCGGCTGCGCGTCTCGCACGCCTTCCACTCCCCGCTGCTGGAGCCGATGCTGGCCGAATTCCGCGGTGTGCTGGAGGGGTTGTCCTTCGCCGCACCCGCCGTGCCGCTCGTCTCCGGCGTGACCGGCCGCCCACTGACCGCCGACGAGGCCCGCGACCCCGGCCACTGGGTGCGGCAGGCCAGGGAGCCGGTCCGCTTCCGGGACGCCGTCGCCCGGCTGGGCGCGGAGCGCGTCGACGCCTACCTCGAACTCGGGCCCGCCGCCGCACTCGCCCCCATGCTCGGCGAGTGCCTCGCCGCCGCGGAGGCCGGAGCGTCGGCCGCCGTCATCGCCACCGGCTCGGCCGACCAGGGGGACGGGACGCGCGCCCTGCTCGACGCCGCCGGACGCCTCCACCTGCACGGCGTGCCGGTGGACTGGGACGCCGTCCTGCCCGGCGCCCGGCCGGTGCCGCTGCCGACGTACCCGTTCCAGCGGCAAACGTACTGGCTCGCGGCCGCCGCTCCGACGCCGCCGGGCGTAGCCGTCGCCGACGCACCGCTGCTCGACGCGCCGCTGTTCGACGCGCCGCTGTCCGACGACCGGCTCGCGACGGCGAGCCCCGAGGAGCGTGACGCCCTCCTCCTCAAGCTCGTCCTCGCCGAGACCGCCGCCGTGCTCGGGCGCGGCGCCGACGACCTCGACGCCACCCACGCGTTCTCCGACCTCGGCGTCAACTCCGTCAACGCGATCGAGCTGCGCGAACGCATCGCCGCCGCCACCGGCACCGCCCTCCCCGCGACCCTCGTCTTCGACCACCCCTCCCCGGCCGCCGTCGTCCGTGCCCTCGGCGCCCTCCGCGCCGCCCGCGCCCGGCCCGACCGGGGCGCCGAACCGGAGCCCAGCGCGGCCGACCTGGTCGACCGGCTCGCCGCGCTGTTCGCCGCCGGCACCACCCCCGACCCGGCCACCGCCACCCGCCTGCGCGACCTCGCCCGGCGCTGCGCCGTGCCCGCCGGGCCGACCCACCCCGGTCCCGGGCCCGACCTCGACGCGGCCACCGACGAGGAGCTCTTCCGCCTGATGGACGCCGTCGACTGACGTGCCCCGACTGACGAGCCCCGACCGCCCGTCCCACCACCGCCCAACGGAGAACCGGCCATGACTTCCCCGCCCACCCCGGCCGACGACGACCTCGTGATCGAGGCGGTCGACGTCGGCATGACCTTCGGTACCGTCCGCGCGCTCGACTCGGTCAGCCTCGCCGTCCCCCGCGGCAGCGTGCTCGCCCTGCTCGGCCACAACGGCGCCGGCAAGACCACCCTCGTCGGCGTCCTCACCACCGCCCTCGCACCCACCACCGGCCGGGCCAGCGTCGCCGGGTTCGACGTCTCCCGCCGCCCCGCCGAGGTCCGCCGCCGGATCGGCCTCACCGGCCAGTACGCGACCGTCGACGGGCGGCTCAGCGGGCGCGACAACCTCCTCCTGCTCGCCGGGCTGCTCGGCGCCGGACGCCGCGCCGGACGCGCCCGCGCCGACGAGCTCCTCGACCTGTTCGACCTCGGCCACGTCGCCGACCGGCCCGCCCGCGGCTACTCCGGCGGCCTGCGCCGGCGCCTCGACCTCGCCGCGAGCCTGGTCGGCCGGCCCGAGGTGGTGTTCCTCGACGAACCCACCACCGGGCTCGACCCGGTGAGCCGGCTCGGGCTCTGGGAGATCGTCGAAGGCCTCGTCGCCGAGGGCACCACCGTCCTGCTCACCACCCAGTACCTCGACGAGGCCGACAGGCTCGCCGACGCCATCACCGTGCTCTCCGGCGGGAGCGTCGTCGCCCACGGCACCCCGGCGGAACTCAAGGCCCGGGTCGGCCGGCGGACCGTCACCGTCGTCCTCGACGGGCCTGCCGGGGGCAACTCCGGAAACGACCCCGGGAGCGACGCCGGCCGCGACTTCGAGCGGGCCGCCGACGCGCTGCGCCGGGCCGGGCTCGCCCCGGTCACCGGGCGCGAGGGCGCCGCCCTCGTCGTCCCCATCGAAGCCACCCGCGACATCGCCGCCGTCGTCCGGGCGCTCGACGGGGTCGGGATCGAGGCCGCCGAGCTCACGTTCGGCGAACCCGGCCTCGACGACGTCTACCTCGCCCTGGCCCACCACCCCGACAGCCTCGACCGCCTCGACCGCCTCGACCGGCTCGTCAGCCCGGAAGGACCCAAGCGGTGACCACCACTCTCGACACCGGCCGACCGCCCCGCACCCCGACGGCCACCGCGCCCGCCTGGCGCGGCAGTTCGCGGCTCACCCAGGTCCGCATCCTCACCGGCCGGTCGCTGCGCGCGCTCGTGACCGACCCGGCGGTCCTGCTCTTCGGCCTGCTCCAGCCCGTCATCACGCTCGTGGTGCTCTCCCAGGTGTTCAGCCGCATGGGGCTCCCCCCGCACTTCCCGCCGGACGTCACCTACCTGGACTTCGTCCTGCCCGCCGTCCTCGTCGACAACGCGGTGCAGTCCGCCGTCCAGTCCGGGGTCGGCCTCGTCGAGGACCTCCAGAACGGCATCGTCGCCCGCCTGCGCTGCCTGCCCGTCGCCCCGAGCTCGCTGCTCGTCGCGCGCAGCCTCACCACGCTCGTGCGCGCCGCCGTCCAGGCCGTGATCATCCTGGCGCTCGGCACCCTCGTCCTCGGCTACCACCCGCGCGGCGGGGCCGGCGCGGTCGCCGCCTCGATCGGGCTGACGCTGTTCATGAGCTGGGCGCTCGGCTGGCTGTTCATCGCGGCGGCGGCCTGGCTGCGCCGCGCCGAGCCGATCCAGAACCTCGCGATCATCGCCGTGCTCCCCCTGATGTTCGCCTCCAGCGCCTACGTCCCGACCGCCGACCTCCCGGACTGGCTCGCCGCCGTCGCCCACGTCAACCCCCTGACGTACGCCATCGATTCGACGCGCGCCCTCGCCCTCGGCCTCCCGGGGACGGGCACGGCGGTGCCGGCCCTGCTGCTCGGCACCGCCGTGGCGGCGCTCGGCGCATGGCTGGCGGTGACGGGCTTCCGCAGGCCACTCACCCCACGCTGAGCAGCGCAGCCGGTGCGCAGGAAGTCGAAATAGCCGACTTCCTGCGCACCGGCATTCCGTGATCCGGCGACACCAACCCCGCCACTCCGCGCCACCCCGACCCGAGCACACTCATAGGAAGTCGACCCGCCCGACTTCCCACGCACCGGCACTTCGTGATCCGGCGACAGCAGACGGGCTTGGGCGGAGCAGGACACGAACGTCAAAGCGCGGTTGCGGCGGCCGCTTCCCGCAGAGCGAAAGCCGCACGTTGGGCGATCGGGTCGCCATGCTCGAAGGCCGCCGTTTCGACCTCCCGCTCAGCAAGCCGACGCAGTGACCGGATCGCTCGGACGCGGTCGGTGTCGAAGGCGCCCGGCATGGTCCGGCCGATGGCCGAGCCGGTGTGGCCCCGTGCCAGTGCGTCAGCACGATTCGCCGCGGTCGCCGTCCACCAGCACCTCCTCGATCCGCGCCGCGCAGCCCGTCGGTGCCGGGTACCTCGTGGCGGCCGTGCCACGCCCTTGACCTCAACCGCGCTTGAGGTCCTAGCTTGGCGATCATGACGACCGCAAACACCCCGAAGAACGGCACCACCGCCCTCGGCCAACGGCCCATCGCCCTGGTCGCCTGGGGCGCCACCGAGGCGATCCTGCGACACTCGCAGGCGGCCCTCGCACGCATCGACGTGACCCAGCCCCAGTGGTGGGCGCTCAACAACATCGTCCGGGCCGAGCAGGGCCTCGCCAGGGAGGAGATCCGCGCCGTGGCCGTGCCCTACGGCATGGGCCCCGAGGTGATCGTCCACGCCGTGGACGCCCTCGTGCACAGGGGCTGGCTCGGCATCGGCACGGACGACCGGCTGACCCTCACGGAACAGGGCCGTGAGGGCCTGACGACGGCGAAGGAACACATGAACCGGGTGCGGACGGATTTCCTCGGCGACATCACGGAGGCGGAGTACGCGGCTGCGGTCGCCGTGCTCCAGCGCATCACCGACAACCTGGCCCAGGAGCCGTTGTAGCAGTACTGGGCCCAGCGCCGTGCGCAGGAAGTCCACCGGGCCGACTTCCTGCGCACCCGCATGCGGGACCATACGGTCATGGAATTCCTCTGCTACCACCGCGACCGGACCGGTTCCCTGCCGCTGCGCCACGAACTGCTGGAAGACCACTGGTCCTACATGGACCGGTTCGCGGAGGAGATGATCGCCCGCGGCCCGACCCTCGACGACGACGGCGCGCCGACCGGCAGCCTGCACATCGTCGACCTGCCCGGCCCCGCCGCCGCCCGTGCGTTCGCCTTCGAGGAGCCGGGCTACCAGGCCGGCGTCTACCGGGACGTGCTGCTGCGGCGGTGGCGCAACCTGCTGGGCCGCACCATGTGGGACTTCCCGGGCGGCCGGACCGGCGGCAACCGGTACCTGGTGCTCGGCCTCGGCACGGGCGAGGCGGCCGACCTCGCCGTCCCGGCCGACCGGGACGAGCTGATCGCCTACGGGCCGCTGCTGTCCGACGACGGAGCCACCTGGCTCGGCACGGCGGCGCTGCTCCGCGCGCCGGACCGGGAGACGGCACGCGCCGTCCTGACCCCGGACCGGTACGCCCACATCGAGGTGCACGCCTGGCAGTTCGGCGGGCGGCGCTGACGACCCCGGGTGCTCGCCGACTACGAGCTGCACGGGGACCCGCTTGCGCGGGTCGGTCTCCGGTGGTTCTAGAACGCTTTCGCGCGGCGACGCGCCTGCACGGCCCGTCTTGATCAGCCACCTGAATCTCCAGACCACCCGCGGCTACGTCGCCGTGTTCGACGAGGACGTCGTGCGCCACTACATGGCCTACCTCGCCGAGCGGCGCGAGGTCAGGCCCTCCGAGGAGTACCGCGAGGCCACGACCGCCGAGTGGGAGGAGTTCGAGGAGCACTTCGACAAGCGCAAGGTCGAGCTCGGCTCCTGCGCCCGTCCCTATGGCACCCCCTGCCAGCACGAACACGCCTGCATCCGTTGCCCGATGCTCAACGTCAACCCCAAGATGCTCGGCCGGCTGAACGAGCTCGAAACCGACCTCCTCACCCGCCGCGAACGCGCGGAGGCCGAAGGCTGGTTCGGGGAGATCGAAGGTCTGGACCTCACCTTGCGCTCCTCCGCTCGATTAGGGACGAAACGGAGCGATTCACTCGCAGGCCCGTCATCGACCTCGGCATTCCCGCGCCACGAACAACCCCATCCCCACCGAAGACAGTTTGAATGCCGACATAGCCACGTTCGCCGCAAAGCGCTTTGCCCACTGGTCAGTTCATGTTCGTGAAGACAATCACATCATGGGGTAGATCTGGAAGACTGCTGCCCGGCGCGAGCTGGCGTCAGGGCAGGGAACCTGGAGGAGGGGGAGAGCCGCTGTGGAGCCGGTCCTCATCGTTCTGATCATCTTGGTGGCACTCGTCATCAGGACGTTGTTCAAAACGGTTTACATCGTTCGGGAGGCCAGCGCCGCCATCGTGGAGCGCTTTGGGCGCTACACCCGCACGCTAGACCCCGGTCTGAACTTCGTCATCCCGATCATCGACAAAGTTCGCTTCCGGGTCGACCTGCGTGAACAGGTCATGGCGGTTCCGCAGCAGCAGGTGGTCACGCAGGACAATCGACGCGTCGACATCGACATCTTTGTCTCCTACCAGGTGTCCGATGCAAGGGCCGCCACCTACGGCGTGACCAGCTACGTCCAGGCAATCGAGCAGCTCACGGTCGCCACGATGCGCCGCACCATCGACGGCATGGACCTCGAACGGGCCTTGAACTCCCGAGAGGAGATCACCATGGACCTGCTCGCTGCGCTTGATCGGGACACCGCCCGCTGGGGTATCCGGGTCCACCGAGTCGAGTGCAAGATGGGCGCACTGCCTACGCTCATCCAGGATCCGACACCGCAGCAGGCTCACGCTGACCGGTACAGGGGTCCCGTCGCCCCGACACATGGTGATGGGGTGGCGCCTGGTACGCCGCAATCGCTCGTGCGGTCGGGCATCGCCCCCGGGCACCGTCCGCTGCGGCAGGATGATCCTCGCCGTATCGGCCGCTACCGGCTGACGGCGGTACTGGGGCAAGGCGGAATGGGCACGGTCTACCTCGGCCAGTCGCCGGGGCAGCGCCTGGTCGCGGTAAAGGTCATCCGGCGGGAGCTCTCCGAGGATACGACCTTCCGGAAACGCTTCGCCCGCGAGATCGAAGCCGCAGGCCTCGTCGGTGGGTTCCACACCGCGTCAGTGGTCGACGCCGATCCCCACGGCGACCCGCCCTGGCTGGCCACCGAGTACATCCCCGGCCCATCACTGCACGAGGTCCTCAGCCAGCAAGGGGCCCTGCCCCCGAGGACCCTGCACACCCTCGCTGTCGGCGTCGCCGAAGCGCTTGAGCGCATCCACGCCCGCGGCATTGTCCACCGCGACCTCAAGCCAAGCAACGTCATCATCTCCAGCTCGGGACCCCGCATCATCGACTTCGGCATCGCTCGCGCCCTCGACAGCATCGGACTCACCAGTACCAACTATGTCCTCGGCACGCAGGGGTTCCTCGCTCCGGAACAGCTCACAGGCGCGCCGATCACACATGCCACGGATCTCTACGCCTTCGGCATGGTGTTGTGCCATGCCGCAGGAGCCGCGCCGCTCCCGGACGGCGAATCCCTGGAATCTGCTCTCAGCTTGTTACCCTCTCGGTTTGTCGGTGTCATCACCCGGTGCCTCGACCACGATCCCAGCCGCCGTCCGACTGCGACCGACGTACTCGAACTGCTATCCCGAAGCGACCAGTCGACAGGCGATTGGTTGCCGCTCCCAGTGCGCACGATGGTTGACCTGTACAACCCTCTTACCATCGCAGCACCTTGAAGCCCCCGCGCGTTCGATGGTGATCAATCTGCGGATTCGCCCTCCCAGTGGGCTCTGATCCGGTAGACCGCCTTGCGCGGCGCGAGTGCACCTGACGGACACCGTGTTGCATCGGAACCCAGGTGATCACCGGTGAGAGAACATTCGCCGCCGAACCGGCCCGCCGCATCGCTTGATTGAGTGAAGTGCAGAGAAGCGCCCCACGTCGTAACTGTGGCGCTGCTGCTCGGCGTCAGGGCCTTCCGTCGGCTCCCCGCCGATCGGGGCCGGGAGCGCGGAGCGGCGGCGGCCGCGCAGCCCGGTCGCGGCGGACAGGACGACGGGGGCCGCGGCCAGGGCGAAGCACACGGGCAGGGGCAGCCGCCCCACCAGCAGCCCGGCGCCGGCCGTCGCCGACGACGAGCCGGCGTTGAGGGCCGTGTTCACCCATGCGCCCGCCTTGGTGCGCGCGCCCGGGCGGGCGCACTCGTCGGCGATCAGATACGCCGTCGTGACGGCCGGGGCCACGAAGAGCCCGCCCAGTGCCGCACCGACGATGAGCACGTAGGGGTGGGGCGACAGACCGGTCGCCGCCAGGACGAGCCCCAGCGCGACCGCGAGCACCGACAGCCGGAGCCTGCTGGAGCTGCGCCACGGGACGGCGCCGTAGACGAGACCGCCGACGGCACTGCCCGCCGACAGCGCCGCCAGGACCCACGGCACCGCGTCCGGGACGTGCCGTGCGTCGGCGACCGCGATCACCAGGAGGTCCAGGGCTCCCAGGGCCACGCCCACGCCCGCCGCGACGGCGATCGCCTGCCCCGGCCCGGGACGGCCGCCCGGCCGGCCGGGCGTTCCGCCGTCCTCGGTCTTCCCCGCAGCGGCCCAGCCGCCGGCCGCCGGGGAGGTGGCCAGCGCGAGTGCTCCCGTCAACGCGAGGGCGGCGCTCACCGCGAGACCCACCGACGGCACGGCCACCTTCACCAGCACACCCACCAGCAGGGGTCCGGTGACGAACAGGAGCTCCTCGGCCACCCCGTCCAGGCTGTACGCGCGCTGCAGCAACCCCCGATCAGGGACGAGGGCGCTCCACAACGACCGCATCACCGGACCGAGCGGCGGTGTGGCGGCCCCGGCGGCGCCGGCGAGGACGCCCAGCACGACCGCCGACGCGCCCGACCACGCAGTCGCCAGCGCCAGCGCGGTCAACAGCGCCGCGTAGCCGGCGGCCATGACCGGCAGCACGCGGCGCGGTCCGTACCGGTCCACCAGGGCAGCGCGGGCTGGAGAGAGAAAGACACTGGTGAGGCCGAACACGGCCATGACGCCGCCGGCCGCGGCGTAGGAGTCGGTGGCCCGTCGGACCGCCAGGACCAGTGCGAGAGAGACCATTCCGTACGAAAGGCGGCCCAGCAGCGCCGCGCCGAACGTGCGGCGGGCGTAGGGGATCCGCAGCACGGCCGCGTACGACCGTGCCGTGAGAGGCGAAGACATGAACGTGTTCCTCGGGAATGCGCGAAGACGTGTGCGTGGGCAGCAAAAGGCCGCGCCCGGACGGGACGCAGCGACGGCGGCTTCTACGCACAGAGGAGGAACATGCCTGCGAACGTATCAGATCTTGCAGCCGAAAGAGACCGGGGCGCCTCCCGCACTGTGCGCGCACGGTGCGGGAGGGGCCCGGCCGTTGGCGTTCTCAGGCCTCGGTCCGGACGGCCGAGGAGTACAGCGGCCAGCCGTCCTGGTCCGGGCGGCACGTCACCTCGGCGAAGCGGCCGGACTCCCGCAGCAGCGCCGGCACCGTCGCGCCGTGCAGGTGCCCGTGCTCGACGACCAGCGCGCCGCCCGGCCGCAGCATCCCGGCCGCCGCCTCCACCACCTGCCGCACGACCCGCAGGCCGTCGGCGCCGCCGAACACGGCCTGGCGGGGCTGGTAGCGGCCGAATTCGTCCGGCACGTCGGCCGTGTCCGGCATGAACGGCGGGTTCGCGAGCACCAGGTCGGCCCCGGCCGCCAGGCCGGTGAGCGCGCCCGCCCGGTCCGCCGGGCCCTCGTGGACGGTCACCCCGGTGTCCCCGAGCGCGGCCCGACGGGCCGCGTTGCGGCGGGCGAAGTCCGCGGCGACCGGATCGAACTCGACCGCGTGCACCCGGGCGTCCGGCCGCGCGTGGGCGAGGGCCAGCCCGATCGCGCCGGAGCCGGCGCACAGGTCGACCACCGTCGGCGCCTGCGTCTCCGCGACGGCCTCCAGGCCCGCCGCGAGGACGAGCTCGCTGTGCACCCGCGGCACGAACACCCCCGGCCCGACGAGGAGTTCCAGCCCCCCGAACACGGCCCGCCCGGTCAGGTGGCCGAGCGGCACGCCGTCGGCTCTCCGGCCGACCAGGTCCCGCAACCGCCGCACCGATCTCCCGTCGAGCTCCCGCCGCGGATCCAGCCCGCCCGGCTCCACCCCGAGCACCCGCGCGGCCAGCTCCTCCGCCTCCCGCCGCGCGTCCGGCCCCACCGCGCCCTTCTCAAGTATCAGCACGGCCTCGTCGAGCAGATCCCCGAGCATCGTCGTCCCCATCCGTAGCCTCCAGGCCCCACCGCACGGCACCCACCGCCGCACGCTACCGCCAACTGTGCGGCCGCGGTGGCTAGGTGAGCGTCCAAATCTCTTGTCCTGAACGGTGGTTGGACGCTCGGGAACCTACGGTCGGCCTGGAGTCCCGGCCGTTCGCCTGCCTCCGAAACATCATCTGCGTGCCCTCAGGCTCACTCGCATGAGCTCGATCAGAGCCTCACGGCTCGCGTAGTGGTCGGCTTGCGGTCGGCGAAGTGCGCGCGGACCGCGTCAAACCGCGACGTCGCGGGAGCCCGGGGTGGGCTCCCGCGACGCGGGGGTGGGTGCGGGCGGGCCGGGGTCAGTCGGAGAGGCCCAGTTCGTTGTCCAGGAGGTCGAACATCTCGTCGTCCGACGCCGAGTCGAAGTCGAAGGCGTCGGCTTCGGAAGCGGCGGTACGGGAGGCGAGCCACTTCGTGCGCAGGACCTCCAGGCGGGCGGTGACCTGGGCGAACAGCTCGTCGTCGGAGACGTCGAGCTCCGTCGTGCCGAACGCCTGCTCCAGGCGGTCGAGTTCGGCCAGCAGGGCGGCCGGGCCCTCGGTGGGTTCGGGCCGCAGGCCGAGGCGGTCGAAGAGGTGGTCGGCCAGTTCCGCCACCGTCGGGTGGTCGAAGACCAGGGTGGCCGGCAGCCGCAGGGCCACCAACGCGCCCAGGCGGTTGCGCAGTTCGACCGCCGTCAGGGAGTCGAGGCCGAGGTCCTGGAAGGCCCGCTGCGGGTCCACCCCGGAGGCGTCGGTGTGGCCGAGGACCGCGGCCACCTGGCGACGGACCGCCTCCAGCAGCGCCTCGCGCCGTTCGGCGCCCGGCAGTTCGGACAGCCGCCGCACGAACTCGGCGCCGCCGCCCGTCCCGCCGTCCGCGCCCGCGGCCGCGCCGCGCCGCACCGGCACCCGCACCAGGCCCCGCAGGAGCGGCGGAACCTCGCCGCGCCGGCTCAGGCCGGCCGGGTCGAGGCGCAGCGGCAGGACGGCGGGTGCCGTGCCGGCCGTGGTCGCGTCGAACAGGGCGAGGCCGAGGTCCGGCGTGAGCGGCGGCATGCCGGCCCGGGCCAGTCGTTCGGCCTCGGCCTCGGTGAGGGTGCCGGTCATGCCGCCGGTGCCGGTCCAGGGGCCCCATGCCAGGGAGACGGCAGGCAGGCCGAGGGAGTGGCGGTGGCGGGCGAGGGCGTCCAGGAACGCGTTGGCGGCCGCGTAGTTGCCCTGGCCGGGGTTGCCGAGCGTTCCCGCCGCCGAGGAGAACAGGACGAAGGCCTCGACGCCCTCGGCGGCCCGGTGGAGGTTCCACGCGGCGTCCGCCTTCGGGCGCAGGACGGCGCCGATGCGCTCGGGCGTGAGCGAGCCGATCGTCCCGTCGTCCAGGACGCCGGCGGTGTGCACCACCGCGCGGACGTCGTGGCGGGCGAACAGGCCGGTGACGGCGGGCCCGTCGGCGACGTCGCAGGCCTCGACGGCCGTCTCGGCGCCGAGGTCGGCCAGTTCGGCGACCAGTTCGGCGACGCCGTCGGCGGCGGCGCCGCTGCGGCTGACGAGGAGCAGGCTGCGCACGCCGTGCTCGGCGACCAGGTGCCGGGCCACCAGGCGGCCCAGGCCGCCGGTGCCACCGGTGATCAGCACCGCGCCCTCGGTGGGCCAGCTCGGGGCCTCGGCCGCGAGCTCCGCCCGTGCGAGGCGGGCGGCGGACAACTCGCCGTCGTGCAGCAGGAGTTGCGGTTCGTCGACGGCGAGGGCGGCGGGCAGGAGCCGCGTCTCGGCGGTGGCCAGGTCGAGCAGGCCGAACCGGCCGGGCTCCTCCGAGGCCGCCGAGCGGACGAGGCCCCAGGCCGCCGCACCGGCGAGGTCGGTGCCGGACACCGCGCCCCGCGTGACGAACACCAGCCGCGAGGCGGCGAACGCGTCCTGCGCGAGCCACGTCTGGACCAGCTCCAGGACGGCGGTCAC
This sequence comes from Kitasatospora sp. NPDC057936, assembly GCF_042887525.1. Lineage (NCBI taxonomy): Bacteria > Bacillati > Actinomycetota > Actinomycetes > Kitasatosporales > Streptomycetaceae > Kitasatospora > Kitasatospora sp. NPDC057936. The sequence goes on along the minus strand of NZ_JBHVPD010000028.1, from coordinate 71,167 downwards.
CGTGAGGTGCACCGACTCGGCGCCGCCGGAGGGGAGTTCGGCCAGGACGACCGGCGGCACCTCGGACGTCGCCGCGAGTTCGGTCAGCGCCTGCGCGGTCGGCTCGACGGCCGCGAACGCCACGTCCGCGTCGGCGGGCATCTGCACCGGCACCCAGTCGAGGCGGAACAGCGCGTCGTGGCCCGCCGGGCGGGCGGCCGCGCCGAGTTGTTCGGCGGCGATCGGCCGGACGGTGAGCGAGCCGACCGACGCCACCGGCCGGCCTTCCGGGTCGGCCGCGGCGAGCGCCAGCCCGCCGGACGCCGACGGCGTCAGCCGGACGCGGAGTGCGGACGCCCCGGAGGCGTGCAGCGCGACGTCCTCCCACGCGAACGGCACCCCGGCGCCGCCTTGCCCGGCAACGCTCGCCTCACGACCGGCGCTCACGGCGAGCGTGTGCAGGCAGGCGTCGAACAGGGCCGGGTGCAGGCCGTAGGCGCCGCCCTCGACGCCCTCGGGCAGAGCGACGTCCGCGAAGAGCTCGTCGCCCCGGCGCCAGACCATCCGGAGACCCTGGAACGCGGGACCGTACCCGAACCCGGCCTCCGCCAGGCCGTCGTAGAGGCCGGTCAGGTCGACCTGCTCGGCGTCGGCCGGCGGCCACACCGAGGCGTCGAACTCCGCCGGTGCCGCGCCCGTCCCGAGCACGCCGCTGGCGTGCAGGGTCCACGGGTGCAGGCCGCCCGAGCCGGGCCGCGAGTGCACGCTCACGGACCGGCGGCCCGCGTCGTCGGGCGCCCCGACGGCGACCTGGAGCTGAACGGCTCCCGTCCCCGGGAGGACCAGCGGCGCGGCGAGCGTCAGTTCCTCGACGGCGTCGCAGCCGACCTCGTCACCGGCGCGCACGGCCAGCTCGACCAGGGCCGTGCCCGGCACCAGGACCGAGCCCATGACGACGTGGTCCGCCGCCCACGGGTGGGACCGCGCCGACAGGCGGCCGGTGAACAGGAGGCCGTCGCTGTCCGCCAGCTCCAGCGAGCCGGTGAGCAGCGGGTGTTCGGCGTTCCTGAGCCCGGCGGACTCGGCTCCGCGGCCGGCGGGCAGGCCGCTCGGCCAGTAGTCGCGGTGCTCGAACGGGTAGGTCGGGAGTTCGGCGAGGTGGCGGCCGGCTCCGGCGAGCAGCGTGCGCCACTCGACCTTCGCGCCGTGGACGTGCAGGCTCGCGAGGGCCTGGACGAGGTTCGCCTCCTCGGGGCGGTCCTTGCGGAGCGCGGGGGTGGCCACGGTGTCGGCGTCCTCGGGCAGCGCGCCCGCCGTGAGGGCGGTGAGGACGGCGCCGGGGCCGAGTTCGAGGTAGCGGCGGACGCCGGCCTCGTGGAGGGTCCGGATGCCGTCGGCGAAACGGACGGCCTCGCGGACGTGGCGCACCCAGTAGTCGGGGGTCGTGATGTCCTCGCCCAGGGCACCGGTCAGGTTGGAGATCACCGGGAGCGAAAGAGCGCTGTACGTCAGCCCGTTGAGGACCGTACGGAAGTCCTCCAGCATCGGGTCCATCAACGGCGAGTGGAAGGCGTGGGACACGCGCAGGCGCGTGGTCCGGCGGTCGGCGAAGTGCTCCTCGATCGCCGCGACGGCGTCCTCCGCTCCCGAGACGACGATCGAGCGCGGGCCGTTGACGGCGGCGATCGACACGAACTCGCCGATCAGTGGCAGGACTTCGTCCTCCGTCGCCTGTACGGCGAGCATCGCGCCACCGGACGGCAGCGCCTGCATGAGCCGGCCACGCGCGGTCACCAGGGCGCAGGCGTCGGCCAGGCTGAACACCCCGGCCACGTGCGCCGCAGCGACCTCACCGATCGAGTGCCCGGCCAAGAACTCGGCCCGCAGGCCGAGGGATTCGACGAGCCGGTAGAGCGCCACCTCGACGGCGAACAGCCCGGCCTGGGCGTACGCGGTCTGGTTCAGCAGTTCCTCGTCCGAGCCCCACACGACGTCCCGAACGGGAAGCTCCAGCGCCTCGCACACCTCGTCGAAGGCCTGGGCGAACACCGGGAAGCGGTCGTACAACTCCCGCCCCATGCCCAGCCGTTGCGAGCCCTGACCGGAGAACAGGAACGCGCTCTTGCCGTCGCCCGCGACCCCCCGGGCCACCTCCACGCCGTCGACGAGCACCGTGCGGTGCGGCAGCGCCGACCGCCCGGCCAGCGTGAACGCCACATCCGCCGAAGGCAGTTCCTCGGCATCCGTGAGCCGCGCGAGCTGTGCGTCCAGCGCCGCCTCCGACTTGGCGGACACCACCCACGGCACGAGACCGGGTGCGGCCCCCTTGTCCGGCTCCGCCGACTCGGGCAGTTCCAGGATGACGTGGGCGTTGGTGCCGCTGATCCCGAAGGACGACACGCCCGCCCGGCGCGGGTGGCCGGTGGCCGGCCAGTCGATGCGCTCGGTGAGCAGCTCGACGGCGCCGGCCGTCCAGTCCACGTGCGAGGAAGGCGCGTCCACGTGCAGCGTGCGCGGCAGCACGCCGTTCTGCATTGCGAGCACCATCTTGATCACGCCGGCGACACCGGCCGCGGCCTGGGAGTGGCCGATGTTCGACTTGATCGAGCCGAGCAGCAGCGGGACTTCGCGGTCCTGACCGTAGGTCGCCAGCAGCGCCTGCGCCTCGATCGGGTCACCGAGTGTGGTCCCCGTGCCGTGCGCCTCGACGGCGTCCACGTCGCCGGACGTCAGCCCGGCGCTCGCCAGCGCCTGCCGGATCACGCGTTGCTGCGACGGACCGTTCGGCGCCGTCAGACCGTTGGACGCACCGTCCTGGTTGACGGCACTTCCCCGCAGCACTGCGAGGACGCGGTGGCCGTTGCGGCGGGCGTCCGACAGGCGCTCCAGCACCACCATGCCGATGCCCTCGCCCCAGCCCACACCGTCCGCCGCCTCGGCGAAGGCCTTGCTGCGGCCGTCGGCGGCGAGGCCGCGCTGCCGGGAGAACTCGACGAACGTCGCCGGGGTGGACATCACCGTCACACCACCGGCCAGGGCCAGCGTGCACTCGCCGCTGCGCAGGGCTTGCGCGGCCAGGTGCATCGCGACGAGGGACGACGAGCAGGCCGTGTCGACCGTCACCGCCGGGCCCTCCAGGCCGAGGGTGTACGAGACGCGGCCCGAGGCCACGCTGCCCGCGCTGCCGCTGCCCTGGTGGCCCTCGAACTCACCGCCGCCGAGCAGGTTCGCGTAGTCGGCGTACATGACGCCCGCGAAGACGCCCGTCCGGCTGCCGCGCAGGGACACCGGGTCGATGCCCGCCCGCTCGAAGGCCTCCCAGGAGGTCTCCAGCAGCAGACGCTGCTGCGCGTCCGTCGCCAGCGCCTCGCGCGGGCTCATCCCGAAGAACGCCGCGTCGAACGCCGCCGCCTCCCGCAGGAACCCGCCCGTCCGGGTGTAGGACGTGCCGCTGTGGTCCGGGTCCGGGTCGTACAGCGTCTCGACGTCCCAGCCGCGGTCGGCCGGGAACTCCGACACCGCGTCCACGCCGTCGGCCACCAGCCGCCACAGGTCCTCCGGCGACGCCACGCCGCCCGGATAGCGGCAGGCCATCCCGACGAGCACGATCGGATCATCGGACGGGACGGGCACGGCCGCCGGAAGCGGTTCCGCCGCCTCCGAGGCGCCGAACAGGCCCTCCAGCAGGAAGCCGGCGATCGCGTGGGCGGTCGGGTAGTCGAACACGACGGTGGCCGGCAGCTGGAGACCGGTCACGGTCCGCAGCCGGTTGCGCAGTTCGACCGCCGTCAGCGAGTCGAAGCCGAGGTCCTGGAAGGCCCGCGACGGATCCACCGTCGACCGGCCCTCGTGGCCGAGCACGAGCGCGATCTGGTCGCGCACCAGCTCCAGGACGGCCTCGCGCCGCGCGTCGCCGCCCAGCCCCGACAGCCGCCGGGTCAGGTCGACCGCGGCGGGGGCCGTGGCCGCCCGGCGCGCCGGGGCCCGGACCAGGCCGCGCAGGAGGGTGGGGACGTCACCCCGGTCCCGCAGGGCGGGCAGGTCGAGCCGGACGGGCAGGACGGCCGGCTCGGCGCCGGTGGCGACCGCGTCGAACAGCGCCAGCCCGTGCTCCGGGTCGAGCGGCGGCACGCCGGCGCGGGTCATCCGCTCCCGCTCGGCGTCGGTGAGCGTGCCGGTCATGCCCGCCACGTCGGACCACGGGCCCCAGGCGAGCGAGACGGCCGGCAGGCCGAGGGCGCGGCGGTGGACCGCCAGGGCGTCCAGGTAGGCGTTGCCCGCCGCGTAGGCGGCCTGGCCCGCATTGCCGAACGTACCGGCCATCGACGAGAACAGGACGAACGCTTCGACGTTCCCGGCGGCCCGGTGCAGGTTCCACGCCGCGTCCGCCTTCGGGCGGAGGACGGCCGAGAGCCGCTCGGGGGTCAGCGAGCCGATCACGCCGTCGTCAAGGACGCCCGCCGTGTGGACGACGGCACGGATGTCGTGCCGGGCGAACAGGTCCACGACAGCGGCCTCGTCGGCCACGTCACAGGCCTCGACCCTCGACCCCGCGCCCAGCTCCGCCAGCAACTCCTCGACGCCCTCGGCCTCCGCACCCCGGCGGCTCACCAACAGCAGGTCACGCACGCCGTGGTCGGCCGCCAAATGCCGGGCCACGAGCTTCCCGAGACCTCCGGTACCACCGGTGATCAGGACCGTGCCCTCACTCGGCCACGCCACCGCCGTCTCGGCCGCTGCTTCCGTACGCACCAGGCGCGCAGCCAGGACTTCACCGTCGCGGACGAGCAGCTGCGGCTCATCCAGGCCCAGAGCCTCCGGCAGAAGCACCTCGTCCCCCGCCAGATCCACCAGACCGAACCGGCCCGGCTCCTCCGACACCGCCGACCGCACCAAACCCCACACCGCCGCACCGGACAGGTCCTCGCCCGCCACCACACCACGCGTCACGAACACCAGACGCGAACCCGCGAAACGCTCCTCCGCCAGCCAGCCCTGCACCAGCTCCAGCACCCGCGCCGTCCGCGCGTGCACCTCACCAGCAGCCGCCTCGAAAACGACCACCGGCGGCACATCCTCCGGCACCTCCGCCAACGACCCGACCGCCACGAACGCCGAAGCAGCGCCCGCCTTCACCGGCACCCAGTCCACCCGGAACAGCGAGTCCCGGCCAACCCGCGTCCCGGCCGCGAGCTGCTCGGCGGCGATCGGGCGCACCGTCAGCGCGCCGACCGAGGCCACCGGCCTGCCGTCGGCGTCGGCCACGGCGAGCGCCAGGGCACCGGAGGCCGACCGCGTCAGCCGCACCCGCACCGCCGAAGCACCGGTCGCGTGCAGCGCCACGTCCTCCCACACGAACGGCACGCCGCCGCCCTCGCCGGACCCCGCCAGGGCGAAGCCGTGGAGGCAGGCGTCGAAAAGAGCAGGGTGCAGGCCGAAGCCGCTGCCGTCGGTGCCCTCGGGCAGGGCGACCTCCGCGAAGAGCTCGTCCCCGCGCCGCCAGGCGGCCCGGAGGCCCCGGAACGCGGCGCCGTACTCGAACCCGGCCTCCGCGAGGCCCTCGTACAGTCCGGCCGCGTCGACCGCCTCGGCACCGGCCGGCGGCCACACCGACGCGTCGAACGCCACCGGCACCGCGCCCGAGCCCAGCGCACCGCTCGCGTGCAGCGTCCAGACCGGCTCCGGACCGGTGTCCGCCGTGGAGTGGATGCCGACCGCGCGGCGCCCGGAGTCGTCCGGCTCGGCCAGGCGCACCTGGATCCGGACTGAGCCGTCCTCGGGCAGCACCAGCGGCGCGGCCATGGTCAGTTCCTCGACCAGGTCGCAGCCGGCCTCGTCCCCGGCCCGCACGGCCAGTTCGACCAGCGCCGTGCCCGGCACCAGCACCGAACCCATGACGACGTGGTCCGCGAGCCACCCGTGCGACCGGGCCGACAACCGGCCGGTGAACACCAGCCCGGCGGTCCCGGCCAGTTCGAGCGAGCCGGTGAGCAGCGGGTGGTCGGCATCGCGGAGCCCGGCGGACTCGGCCGTCGGGAAGAACGCCGGGGCGTCCGTCCAGAAGCGGCGGTGCTGGAACGCGTACGTCGGCAGGGCGACCCGGCGGGCGCCCGTCCCGGCGTGGAAGGCGGACCAGTCCACCGGGACGCCGAGCACGTGCAGGCGCGCCAGCGCCTCGACGACGGTCCGCTCCTCGTCGCGACCGCGGCGCAGCGCCGGGACGGCTTCGGCCTCGCCGTCGGGCAGCGCACCCGCGGTGAGGGCGGTGAGGACGGTGTCGGGGCCGAGTTCGAGGTAGCGGCGGACGCCGGCCTCGTGGAGGGTCCGGATGCCGTCGGCGAAGCGGACGGCCTCGCGGACGTGGCGCACCCAGTAGTCGGGCTCCTGGAGGCCTTCGGCCAGTCCGCCGGTCAGGTTGGAGACCACCGGGATCGAAGGCACGTTGTACGTCAGCCCGTCGAGAACAGCGCGGAAGTCCGCCAGCATCGGGTCCATCAGCGGCGAGTGGAACGCGTGCGAAACCCGCAGCCGCGTCGTCTTGCGATCGGCGAAGTGCGCCTCGATCTCCGCGACAGCCTCCTCCGCGCCGGAAACGACGACGGAGGTCGGGCCGTTGACCGCAGCGATCGACACGAACTCGCCCAGCAGCGGCAGGACTTCCTCCTCAGTCGCCTGTACGGCGAGCATCGCGCCGCCGGACGGCAGCGCCTGCATCAGACGGCCACGGGCACTCACCAGCGCACACGCGTCGGCCAGCGAGAACACCCCCGCCACGTGCGCCGCAGCCACCTCACCGATCGAGTGCCCCGCCACGAACTCGGCGCGGACGCCCAGCGATTCGACGAGACGGTACAGCGCCACCTCGACCGCGAACAGCCCCGCCTGCGCGTACTCGGTCCGGTTCAGCAGCTCCTCGTCCGAACCCCACACCGCATCCCGAACGGGAATCTCCAGCGCCTCGCACACCTCGTCGAAGGCCCGGGCGAACACCGGGAAGCGGTCGTACAACTCCCGCCCCATCCCCAGCCGCTGCGACCCCTGCCCCGAGAACAGGAACGCCGTCCGGCCGCTCGTGGCGACGCCGGTCGGCGCTTCGCCGTCCGCCACCGCCCTCAGGCCGGCCAGGAGTTGCCCGGTCCCGTCGCCGACCACGGCCGCGCGGTGTTCGAGCGCGGCGCGGGTCGTCGCCAGCGAGTACGCGACGTCCGCCGGGCGGGCGTCGTCCACGGCCGCGATGAGCCGCTCCGCCTGCGCGCGCAGCGCCTCCGGGGTCGCGGCGGACAGCAGCCACGGCACGACCCCCGGTTCGACCTCCGGCACCTCCGTGGACGGCGCCGCTGCCGGGGCCTCCTCGATGATCACGTGGGCGTTGGTGCCGCTGATCCCGAAGGAGGAGACGCCCGCGCGGCGCGGACGGTCGCCCGGGGCCCACGGCCGGGGCTCGGTCAGGAGCCGGACGGCCCCCTCCGACCAGTCCACGTTCGCGCTCGGCTCGTCGACGTGCAGCGTCGACGGCAGCTCGCCGTTGTGCATCGCGAGCACCATCTTGATCACGCCGGCGACACCAGCCGCGGCCTGGGTGTGCCCGATGTTCGACTTGATCGAACCCAGCAGCAGCGGCTGTTCCCGGTCCTGCCCGTACGTCGCGAGGAGCGCCTGGGCCTCGATCGGGTCGCCCAGCGTCGTGCCCGTGCCGTGCGCCTCGACCACGTCGACCTGGTCGGCGCCGAGGCGGGCGTTGGCGAGCGCCTGGCGGATCACCCGCTGCTGCGACGGCCCGTTCGGCGCCGTCAGGCCGTTCGACGCGCCGTCCTGGTTGACGGCGCTGCCGCGCACGAGCGCCAGCACCGGGTGCCCGTTGCGCAGTGCGTCCGACAGCCGCTCGACGACCAGGAAGCCCGCGCCCTCGGCGAAGCCCGTGCCGTCGGCGGCGGACGCGAACGACTTGCACCGCCCGTCGGGGGCGAGCGCGCCCTGGCGGCCGAACTCGGCGAACACGCCCGGCGTGGCCATGACCGTCACGCCGCCGGTGATCGCGAGCGAGCAGTCGCCCTGGCGCAGCGCCTGGGCGGCCAGGTGCAGGGCGACCAGGGAGGAGGAGCAGGCGGTGTCGACGGCGACGGCCGGGCCCTCCAGGCCGAGCTTGTACGAGACGCGGCCGGCCACGACGCTGCCGTTGCCGTCGCTGCCCGGGTAGTCGTGGTACATCACGCCGGTGAAGACACCGGTGCGGGTGCCGCGCAGGCCGCTCGGGTCGATGCCGGCCCGCTCCAGGGCCTCCCAGGAGAGCTCCAGCGTGAGCCGCTGCTGCGGGTCCATGGCGAGGGCCTCGCGCGGGGAGATCCCGAAGAAGCCGGGGTCGAACTCGGCGGCGCCGTCGAGGAATCCGCCCGCGTGGGTGTGGGACGAGTCCCCGGCGCCCCCGCTGTCCTCGGTGCGCAGCGTCGAGAGGTCCCAGCCGCGGTCGGCGGGGAACGGCGCGATGGCGTCCGCGCCGGACGTCACCAGCTGCCAGAGCTCCTCGGGCGTGGTCACCCCGCCCGGGTAGCGGCAGGCCATGCCGACGATCGCGATCGGGTCGTGGCGGACCTCGGCCGCCGCCCCGGGGTTGTCCGTCGCAGCGTCGGTCTCTTCGCCTGCGGCACGGATCCGGTCGTCGGTGAGGTCGAGCAGGGCGTCGACCAGGCCCGCGTCGCGCAGACGGCGGGTCGGGATCGACTGCAGCGCGGCCCGCAGGTCGGCCTCGGCGCGGGACGCCTCGCCGCTCGCGGCGGCGGTCCGCACGCCCAGCTCGGTGACGATGAGCTCCGTGACGGCCTCGGCGTTCGGGTGGTCGAAGGCGAGCGTGGCGGGCAGGCGCAGGCCGGTGAGGGTGTTGAGCTGGTTGCGCAGGTCGGTCGCGGCGAGGGAGTCGAAGCCGAGCTCCTGGAAGGCACGGTCCGGCTCGATCGCGTCGCCCGACTCGTGGCCGAGCAGCCCGGCCACCCGGGCCCGGACGAGGTCGAGGACGGTCCGCCGCTGCTCCGCCTCCGTCAGCCCGGCGAGCCGGGCCGCGAGGCCGTCCGCCGGGGCGGCCGGTGCCAGGGCGTGCGCCGCCGTGCGGCGGGCGGCCGGGACGAGGGCGCGCAGGAGTGCGGGGACCTCGTCGGTGCGGGCGCGCAGGGCGGCGGCGTCGACCCGGACCGGGACGACGGCGGCGCGCTCGCTGCGCAGACCGGCGGCGAACAGCGCCAGACCGGCTTCCCGGGTGAGCGGCGGGACGCCCTGGGCGGCCATGCGGTTGCGGTTGAGCTCCAGGAGCTGCTCGCCGAGGCCGGCGCCGACGTCCCACATGCCGTAGGCCATGGAGGTGGCGGGCAGGCCGGCGGCGTGGCGGTGGGCGGCGAGGGCGTCGAGGAAGACGTTCGCGGCCGCGTAGTTGCCCTGGCCCGCGGTCAGCACCAGGCCGCCGGCGGAGGAGAAGAGCACGAACGCGGTCAGGTCGAGGTGACTGGTCAGCTCGTGCAGGTACCAGGCGCCGTCGGCCTTCGGGGCCAGGACGGCATCCATCCGGTCCGGGGTGAGCGCGCCGACCAGACCGTTGTCACCGACACCGGCGGCGTGGACCACGGCGCTGAGCTCCGGGATCGCGTCGATCAGCGCGGCCACGGCCGCGCGGTCCGCCATGTCACAGGCACGCACGTCGGTGGTAGCGCCGAGGGCGGACAGCTTCGCCACCAGCTCCACCGCGCCCGGCGCCTCCAGGCCACGACGGCTCGTCAGCACCAGACTGCGGACGCCGCACTCGGCGACCAGGTACCAGGCCACGACGGCCCCCAGACCACCCGTACCACCGGTGATCAGCACCGTGTCATCCGAGCTGATCGGCAGCGGGCCCTCCGGCTGCGGCAGCCGGCTCAGACGCGGGACGCAGACAGCCCCGCCACGCACGGCCGACTCCGGCTCAGCGGTGACGATCACCTGCCCGTCCGTGTCCAGCAGGACGAAGCGGCCAGGGTTCTCCGCCTGCGCCGCCCGGACCAGACCCCACACCGGAGCCTGCGCCAGATCCACCGGCTCACCTTCACGCACGGCCACCGCACCCCGCGTCACCACCACCAGACGCGACACCGCGAACCGCTCCTCCACCAGCCACGCCTGGAGGACCTCCAGCACGGCGTGGACGTTCACACGGACACCGCTCGGGACGTCCTCGGGGCCCATGAAGCCGCCGCAGTCGAGGACGACCACGCCGGGCACCGGCTCCGAGGACTGCGAGACGTCCTCCCACAGCGCCCAAGAGCTCTCGGAGCCGGCCGGACCGGACAACTCCGCCCACTCGATCCCGTAGAGCGGGTCGACCGAGCCCAACTGCTCCGCCGACACCGCCCGGCCCACCATCGAGGCCACGGCCAGCACCGGGCCGCCCGCCGGGTCGGCGAGGTCGAGCCGCAGCCCGCCGCCGCCGCCGTCGCCGTCGCCGAGCCGGACGATCCGCACCCGCACCGCCGAGGCGCCGACGGCGGACAGGGTTACGCCGGTCCACGCGAACGGGATCATGGTCTCGCGCTCGCCGCCACCGGCCAGGATCGCGGCGTGCATGGCGGCGTCGAGCAGCGCCGGGTGGACGCGGAAGCCGTCGGCCGCCACCCCCTCCGGCAGCGCGACCTCGGCGAACAGCTCGTCGCCGCGCCGCCAGGCCGCCCGCAGCCCCTGGAACACCGGGCCGTAGCCGAACCCGGCCTCCGCCATCCGCTCGTACGCGCCCTCCACCGGCAGCGACTCGGCGCCGGCCGGCGGCCAGACGTCGAACGCCTCCGCCTCGACGGCTCCGCCGACGGCCAGCGAACCGGCCGCGTGCTGGACCCACCCGGCGTCCGGATCCCCGTCCAGGCGGGAGTGGATGGTGACCGCGCGCCGTTCCGAGGCGTCCGGGCCACCGACCCGCACGTGCAACTGGACGGCGCCGCGCTCGGGCAGCACCAGCGGTGCGGCGAGCGTCAGTTCCTCCACCACCTCGTACCCGACCTCGGCCGCGGCCCGCAGTGCGAGCTCGACCAGCGCCGCACCCGGGACCAGGACGGTGTCCAGGACCCGGTGGTCGGCCAGCCACGCGTGCGAGTCCAGCGACACCCGGCCGGTGAGGAGGAACCCGTCCGTGTGGGACAGGTCGACGGCCGCGCCCAGCAGCGGGTGCGCGAAGGCGCCCACGCCGACCGCGCCCAGGTCGCCGAGCGGGGTCGTCGCGTCGAGCCAGAACCGGCGGTGCTGGAACGCGTAGGTGGGCAGTTCCACCGTGCGGGCGCCGGTGCCGGCGAAGAGGACGGACCAGTCCACCTCCGCCCCGGCCGTGTGCAGCCGGCCGAGCGCGCCGACCAGGCTCGCCTCCTCGTCCCGGTCCGCGCGCAGGGCGGGCACGACGCACGTGCCCACGGCGGTCGGGTCGTCCAGGACGCCCTGCACCAGTCCGGACAGGACGGCGTCGGGGCCGAGTTCGAGGTAGCGGCGGACACCCGCGGCTTCCAGCGTTCGGACCCCGTCGGCGAAACGGACGGCCTCACGGACGTGACGCACCCAGTAGTCGGGGGTCGTGACGTCCTCGCCCAGGGAGCCGGTCAGATTGGACACCACCGGGAGCGAAGGAGCACTGTACGTCAGCCCGTTGAGGACTTCGCGGAAGTCCTCCAGCATCGGGTCCATCAACGGGGAGTGGAAGGCGTGGGACACGCGCAGGCGCGTGGTCCGGCGGTCGGCGAAGTGCTCCTCGATCTCCGCGACGGCGTCCTCCGCTCCCGAGACGACGATCGAACGCGGGCCGTTGACGGCGGCGATCGACACCACGTCGCCCAGCAACGGCAGGACTTCGTCCTCCGTCGCCTGTACGGCGAGCATCGCGCCGCCGGACGGCAGCGCCTGCATCAGACGGCCACGCGCGGTCACCAGGGCGCAGGCGTCGGCCAGGCCGAACACCCCGGCCACATGCGCCGCAGCGACCTCGCCGATCGAGTGCCCCGCCACGAACTCGGCGCGGACGCCCAGCGATTCGACGAGACGGTAGAGCGCCACCTCGACGGCGAACAGCCCGGCCTGGGCGTACTCCGTCCGGTTCAGCAGCTCCGCGTCCGACCCCCACACCACGTCGCGCAAGGCCGGATCCAGCTCCGCGCAGACCTCGTCGAAGGCCTCGGCGAACACCGGGAAGCGGTGGTACAACTCCCGTCCCATGCCCAGCCGTTGCGCGCCCTGACCGGAGAACAGGAACGCCGTCGCCCCACCCGCCCGGGCGGACGAGGTGGCCGCGCCCGGGGCGGTTTCGCCCCGGCTCAGCGCCTCCAGCCCGGCCAGCAGTTCCTCCCGGTCCGCGCCGAGCAGCACCGCGCGGTGCTCCAGCGCGGGCCGGGTCGCGACGAGCGAGTGGGCGACGTCCAGTGCGGCGAGCTCCGGCCGCGCGCCGACGAAGGTCGCGAGCCGCTCGGCCTGCGCCCGCAGGGCCTCCGGCGTCGCCGCGGCGAGCAGCCACGGCAGCGTGCCCGACTCCCGCCCACCGGTGGACGGTTCGACCACCGGCTCGGGGCCCTGCTCGACGATCACGTGCGCGTTGGTCCCGCTGATCCCGAAGGCGGACACGCCCGCCCGGCGCGGACGGCCGGTGGCCGGCCAGTCCCGGGCCTCGGCCAGCAGCTCGACCGCGCCCTGCGACCACTCGACGTGCGGCGAGGGCCGGTCGATGTGCAGCGACTTCGGCAGCACGCCGTGCTGCATCGCCAGCACCATCTTGATCACGCCGGCCACACCGGCCGCCGCCTGCGCGTGCCCGATGTTCGACTTGACCGAGCCGAGCAGCAGCGGGAGTCCACGGTCCTGCCCGTAGGTGGCGAGGACCGCCTGCGCCTCGATCGGATCGCCCAGCGTGGTGCCGGTGCCGTGCGCCTCGACGGCGTCGACGTCCGCCGCCGACAGACCGGCGCTCGCCAGCGCCTGGCGGATCACCCGCTGCTGGGACGGACCGTTCGGCGCCGAGAAGCCGTTGCTCGCGCCGTCCTGGTTGACGGCCGTACCGCGGATCACCGCGAGCACCCGGTGGCCGTTGCGCTCCGCGTCGGACAGCCGCTCGACGAGCAGCACCCCGACGCCCTCGGACCAGCCGACGCCGTCCGCCGCGCCGGCGAACGCCTTGCACCGGCCGTCCGCCGAGAGGCCCCGCTGCCGCGAGAACTCGATGAACATGCCCGGCGTCGACATCACCGTCGCGCCGCCCGCGAGGGCCAGCGAGCACTCGCCGGTGCGCAGCGCCTGGACCGCCAGGTGCAGGGCGACGAGCGAGGAGGAGCAGGCCGTGTCGACGGTCACCGCCGGGCCCTCCAGGCCCAGCGTGTAGGACACCCGGCCCGAGACGACGCTGCCGCCGCTGGTGCCGGAGGGGTTCGTGTTGAGGGCGTAGTCGTGGTACATGACGCCCGCGAAGACGCCGGTCCGGCTGCCGCGCAGGGACAGCGGGTCGATGCCCGCCCGCTCCAGCGCCTCCCACGAGGTCTCCAGGAGGAGCCGCTGCTGCGGGTCCATGTAGAGGGCCTCGCGCGGCGAGATCCCGAAGAAGCCGGGGTCGAAGTCGCCGGCGTCGTGCAGGAAGCTGCCGTGGCGGGTGTAGCTGTGGCCCTCCTTGCCGGGCTCGGGGTCGTAGAGGTGCTCGATGTCCCAGCCGCGGTCGGTCGGCAGTCCGGTGACGGTGTCGACGCCGTCCGCCAGCAGCCGCCACAGCTCCTCGGGCGTGGTCGCGCCGCCGGGGTAGCGGCAGGCCATGCCGACGATCGCGATCGGCTCGTCGGAGGTGAGCGGGCGGGCCGCGGTGCCGGTCGTCGGGGTCGCCTCCGGGCCCGTGCCGGCCAGGTCGAGGAGGTGCTCCGCGACGGCCCGCGCGTTGGGGAAGTCGAAGGCGAGGGTGGCGGGCAGGCGCAGGCCGGTGCGCTTGTTGAGGCGGTTGCGCAGGTCGGTCGCGGCGAGGGAGTCGAAGCCGAGCTCCTGGAACGCGCGCTCCGGCGCGATCGCCTCGGCGGAGGCGTGGCCGAGCACGGCGGCGACCTCGGTCCGGACGAGCTCCAGCGCCAGGCGCCGGCCCTCGCTCGCGCCCAGTGCGGCGAGGCGCCCGGCCAGGCCGGTCCCGGTCGCGCGGCCGCTCGCGGGCAGCTCGGCCCGCCGGCGCGGCGCGGCGAGGGCGCGCAGGAGTGCGGGGACCTCGTCGGTGCGGGCGCGCAGGGCGGCGGCGTCGACCCGGATCGGGACGACGGCGGCGCGCTCGCTGCGCAGGGCGGTGGCGAAGAGGGCGAGGCCGGTCGCGTGGTCGAGGACGGGGACGCCCTGGGTGGCCATCCGTGCCCGGTCGACGTCGGCGAGGTCGCGGCCGAGGCCGGCGCCGACGTCCCAGAGGCCGTAGGCCATGGAGGTGGCGGGCAGGCCGGCGGCGTGGCGGTGGGCGGCGAGGGCGTCGAGGAAGACGTTCGCGGCCGCGTAGTTGCCCTGGCCCGCGGTCAGCACCAGGCCGCCCGCGGAGGAGAAGAGCACGAACGCGGTCAGGTCGAGGTGACTGGTCAGCTCGTGCAGGTACCAGGCGCCGTCGGCCTTCGGGGCCAGGACGGCATCCATCCGGTCCGGGGTGAGCGCGCCGACCAGACCGTTGTCACCGACACCGGCGGCGTGGACCACGGCGCTGAGCTCCGGGATCGCGTCGATCAGCGCGGCCACGGCCGCGCGGTCCGCCATGTCACAAGCACGCACGTCCGCGACAGCACCGAGGGCGGACAGCTCCGCCACCAGCTCCACCGCGCCCGGCGCCTCCAGACCACGACGGCTCGTCAGCACCAGACTGCGCACGCCGCACTCGGCGACCAGGTACCAGGCCACGACGGCCCCCAGACCACCCGTACCACCGGTGATCAGCACCGTGTCATCCGAGCTGATCGGCAGCGGGCCCTCCGGCTGCGGCAGCCGGCTCAGACGCGGGACGCAGACGGCTCCGCCGCGCACGGCCGACTCCGGCTCAGCGGTGACGATCACCTGCCCGTCCGTGTCCAGCAGGACGAAGCGGCCAGGGTTCTCCGCCTGCGCCGCCCGGACCAGACCCCACACCGGAGCCTGCGCCAGATCCACCGGCTCACCTTCACGCACGGCCACCGCACCCCGCGTCACCACCACCAGACGCGACACCGCGAACCGCTCCTCCACCAGCCACGCCTGCACCGCGCGCAGCACGTGCTGCGTCACCTCGCGCACGGCCGCCGGAACATCGCCGTCCGGAGCAGGCACGGCCGAGCAGTCCAGGACGACGGTCTCCGGGGCCGCGCCCTCGGCGGGCAGGGCGTCCCAGGCCGTCCACTCCGCGCCCGCGTCCGGGGCGGCCGGCAGCTCCGCCCACTCGACCGCGTACAGCGGGTCGGCCGAGCCCAGCTGCTCCGCCGAGACCGCACGGCCCTTCACGGAAGCCACCGTCAGCACCGGGCCGCCCGCCGGGTCGGCGAGGTCGAGCCGCAGCCCGCCACCGTCGAGCCGCACCAGGCGCGCCCGCACCGCCGACGCGCCGACGGCGCGCAGCGCGGCGCCCGTCCACGCGAACGGGACCACGGTGTCGTCGCTCCCGGCGTCCACGATGGCGACATGCATGGCCGCGTCGAGCAGCGCCGGGTGCACGCCGAAGCCGTCGGCCTCGACGTCCTCGGGGAGTTCGACGTCCGCGAACAGCTCGTTCCCGCGCCGCCAGGCCGACCGCAGGCCCTGGAAGGCGTGGCCGTAGCCGAACCCGGCCTCCGCCATCCGCTCGTACGCGCCCTCCACCGGCAGCGACTCGGCGCCGGCCGGCGGCCAGACGCCGAACGCCTCCGCCTCGACGGCTCCGCCGACGGCCAGCGAACCGGCCGCGTGCTGGACCCACCCGGCGTCCGGATCCCCGTCCGGCCGGGAGTGGATCGTGAGCTCCCGGCCGCCGGTGGCGTCCGGCGTTCCCACGCGGAGCTGGAGCTGGAGCGCACCGTGCTCGGGCAGCACCAGCGGCGCGGCCAGCGTCAGTTCCTCGACCTGCTCGCAGCCCACCTCGGCGGCCGCGCGCAGCGCGAGTTCGAGCAGGCCGGCGCCGGGGACCAGGACCGTGCCCTGGACGACGTGGTCGGCCAGCCACGGGAACGCGGCCGTCGACAGCCGTCCGGTCAGCACCAGCCCGTCCTCGTCGGCCAGTTCGACGGCGGCGGCGAGCATGGGGTGCGTGGTGACGCCGAGGCCCGCGGAGCGGACGTCGCCGCCACGGGCGGCGAGGGGCGCGGGCCAGAAGCGGCGGCGCTGGAAGGCATAGGTCGGCAGGTCGACGGGCCGGGCGCCGGTGGCGGCGAACAGAGCGGCCCAGTCCACCGTCGCGCCGTGGACGTGGAGGCGGGCGAGGGCGTCGACGAGAGTGCGCTCCTCGGCCCGGTTACGGCGGAGCGCCGGGATGGTTTCGGCCTCGCCGTCGGGCAGGGCGCTCGCGGTGAGGGCGGTGAGGACGGCGTCGGGGCCGAGTTCGAGGTAGCGGGTGACGCCGGCCTCGTGGAGGGTCCGGATGCCGTCGGCGAAACGGACGGCCTCGCGGACGTGGCGCACCCAGTAGTCGGGGGTGGTGATGTCCTCGCCCAGGGCGCCGGTCAGGTTGGAGATCACCGGGAGCGAAGGAGCGCTGTACGTCAGCCCGTTGAGGACCGTACGGAAGTCCTCCAGCATCGGGTCCATCAACGGGGAGTGGAAGGCGTGGGACACGCGCAGCCGGTTCGTCTTGCGGTCGGCGAAGTGAGCCTCGATCGCCGCGACGGCGTCCTCCGCTCCCGAGACGACGATCGAACGCGGGCCGTTGACGGCGGCGATCGACACCACGTCGCCCAGCAACGGCAGGACTTCGTCCTCCGTCGCCTGTACGGCGAGCATCGCGCCACCGGACGGCAGCGCCTGCATCAGACGGCCACGCGCGGTCACCAGGGCGCAGGCGTCGGCCAGGCCGAACACCCCGGCCACATGCGCCGCAGCGACCTCGCCGATCGAGTGCCCGGCCACGAACTCCGGCCGCAGGCCGAGGGATTCGACGAGCCGGTAGAGCGCCACCTCGACGGCGAACAGCCCGGCCTGGGCGTACGCGGTCTGGTTCAGCAGTTCCTCGTCCGAGCCCCACACGACGTCCCGAACGGGAAGCTCCAGCCCGTCGCACACCTCATCGAAGGCCTGGGCGAACACCGGGAAGCGGTCGTACAACTCCCGCCCCATCCCCAGCCGTTGCGAGCCCTGACCGGAGAACAGGAACGCGCTCTTGCCGTCGACCGCGACCCCTCGGGCTACTTCGGAGCCGTCGACGATCACTGCTCGGTGCGGGAAGAGCGACCGCCCCGCCAAGGTCAACGCCACGTCTTCGGAGGGACGTTCATCAAGCTCCGCGAGCCGCGCGAGCTGCGCGTCCAGTGCCGCCTCGGACTTGGCGGACACCACCCAGGGCGTCACTCCCGCCGTCACCGTGACGTCCAGCCCGGCCTCGGGCTCGGCCTGCTCCAGGATCACGTGGGCGTTGGTGCCGCTGATCCCGAAGGACGACACGCCCGCCCGGCGCGCGTGACCGGTGGCAGGCCACTCGGTGCGCTCGGTGAGCAGTTCGACGGCGCCGGCCGTCCAGTCCACGTGCGAGGAGGGCGCGTCCACGTGCAGCGTGCGCGGCAGCACGCCGTTCTGCATCGCGAGCACCATCTTGATCACGCCGGCGACACCGGCCGCGGCCTGGGAGTGGCCGATGTTCGACTTGATCGAGCCGAGCAGCAGCGGCAGTTCGCGGTCCTGCCCGTACGTCGCCAGCAGCGCCTGCGCCTCGATCGGGTCACCGAGTGTCGTACCCGTGCCGTGCGCCTCGACGGCGTCGACGTCGGCGGTCGACAGCCCGGCGCTCGCCAGCGCCTGCCGGATCACCCGCTGCTGCGACGGCCCGTTCGGCGCCGTCAGACCGTTCGACGCGCCGTCCTGGTTCACCGCGCTGCCGCGCAGGACGGCCAGCACGCGGTGCCCGTTGCGGCGGGCGTCCGACAGCCGCTCCAGCACCACCATGCCGACGCCCTCGCCCCAGCCCACGCCGTCCGCCGCGTCAGCGAACGAGCGGCACCGGCCGTCCGCCGACAGGCCGCCCTGCCGCGAGAACTCCACGAAGGTGTTCGGCGTCGACATCACCGTCACGCCGCCCGCGAGCGCCAGCGAGCACTCGCCGCCGCGCAGCGCCTGCGCCGCCAGGTGCATCGCCACCAGCGACGACGAGCACGCCGTGTCCACCGTCACCGCCGGGCCCTCCAGGCCCAGCGTGTACGAGACGCGGCCCGAGGCCACGCTCCCCGCGCTCCCGCTGCCCTGATAGCCCTCGAACTCACCGCCGCCCAGCAGGCTCGCGTAGTCCGCGTACATGACGCCCGCGAAGACGCCCGTCCGACTGCCGCGCAGCGACACCGGGTCGATGCCCGCCCGCTCAAACGCCTCCCACGAGGTCTCCAGCAGCAGTCGCTGCTGCGCGTCCGTCGCCAGCGCCTCGCGCGGGCTCATCCCGAAGAACTCGTGGTCGAACTCCCCTGCCGTGTGCAGGAATCCACCGGAGCGCGTGTAGGAGGTCCCGGTGTGCTCCGGGTCCGGGTTGTAGAGGGTCTCGACGTCCCAGCCGCGGTTCACCGGGAAGCCGGACACCGCGTCGACGCCGTCGGCCACCAGGCGCCACAGGTCCTCGGGCGACTCGACGCCGCCCGGGTAACGGCAGGCCATGCCGACGATGACGATCGGATCGTCCGACGGCGACGGCAGAGCCTCGGGGACGTGGACGACGCTCTCGGTGCCGAACAGACCCTCCAGCAGGAAGGCGGCCAGCGCGCTCGCCGTCGGGTAGTCGAACACGACGGTGGCCGGCAGCTGGAGACCGGTCACCGACTTGAGCCGGTTGCGCAGCTCGACCGCCGTCAGCGAGTCGAAGCCGAGGTCCTGGAACGCCTTCGACGGGTCGACCGCCGCGCCGGCGTCGTGGCCGAGCACGAGCGCGATCTGATCGCGCACCAGGTCGAGGACGGCCGCCCGGCGCTCGGCCTCGCCCAGACCCGACAACCGCTGCGCCAGGCCCGCCGACACGGCCGAACCGGCGACGGCGGCGCGCCGGACGCGGCCCCGCACCAGGCCGCGCAGCAGGGTGGGAACCTCGCCGTGCGCGGCCATCGCCGCCACGTCGAGGCGGACCGGCAGCACGGCCGGGTGTCCGGCGGCGAGAGCCGCGTCGAAGAGCGCGACGCCCTGTTCCGGGGCGATGGCCGGCAGGCCGAGCCGGGCGATGCGCTCGGCCTCGGCGCCGGTGAGCGTGCCGGTCATGCCGGCCACGTCCGACCACGGACCCCAGGCGAGCGAGACGGCGGGCAGGCCGAGGGCGCGGCGGTGGACCGCCAGGGCGTCCAGGTAGGCGTTGCCCGCCGCGTAGGCGGCCTGACCTGCGCTGCCGAGCGTGCCGGCGACGGAGGAGAAGAGGACGAACGCTTCGACATTCTCGGCGGCCCGGTGCAGGTTCCACGCCGCGTCCGCCTTCGGGCGGAGGACGGCCGAGAGCCGCGAGGGGGTGAGCGAGCCGATCACGCCATCATCGAGCACACCGGCGGTGTGGACGACCGCACGGATGTCGTGCCGGGCGAACAGGTCCGCGACGGCAACATCGTCGGCCACGTCACAGGCCTCGACCTTTGCCCCCACGCCCAAGTCCGCCAACAGCTCCTCGACGCCCTCGGCCTCCGCACCCCGGCGGCTCACCAACAGCAGGTCACGCACGCCGTGCTCGGCCACCAAGTGCCGAGCCACGAGCTTCCCCAGGCCACCGGTACCACCGGTGATCAGGACCGTGCCCTCACCCGGCCACGCCACCACCGTTTCGGCCGCTGCTTCCGTACGCACCAGGCGCGCAGCCAGGACCTCACCGTCACGGACCAGAAGCTGCGGCTCGTCCACGCCCAGAGCCTCCGGCAGAAGCACCTCGTCCCCCGCCAGATCCACCAGACCGAACCGGCCCGGCTCCTCCGACACCGCCGACCGCACCAAACCCCACACCGCTGCGCCCGGCAGGTCCTCACCCGCCACCACGCCACGCGTCACGAACACCAGACGCGAACCCGCGAAACGCTCCTCCGCCAGCCAGCCCTGCACCAGCTCCAGCACCCGCGCCGTCCGCGCGTGCACCTCACCAGCAGCCGCCTCGAAAACGACCACCGGCGGCACATCCTCCGGCACCTCCGCCAACGACCCGACCGCCACGAACACCGGAGCAGCGACCGCCTTCACCGGCACCCAGTCCACCCGGAACAGCGAGTCCCGGCCAACCCGGCTAGCCTCGCCCGCCGCCACCGGGCGCACGACCAGTGACCCGACGGTCGCCACCGGGCGTCCCTCGGTGTCCGCGATCGCGAGCGCCATCCCGCCACCCGCCGCCGGCGTCAGCCGCACCCGGACCGCCGACGCGCCGGAGGCGTGCAGCGCCACGTCCTCCCACGCGAACGGCACGCCGCGCTCGTCGGAGCCGGTCAGCGCGAACGCGTGCAGGCAGGCGTCGAACAGCGCCGGGTGCAGGCCGAAGCCCGCGCCCTCCGTGCCCTCGGGCAGAGCGACCTCCGCGAAGAGCTCGTCCCCGCGCCGCCAGGCCGCACCGAGCCCCCGGAACGCCGGGCCGTACCCGAACCCGGCCTCCGCCAGGCCCTCGTACAACCCGGTCAGGTCGACCGCCTCGGCACCGGCCGGCGGCCACGCGGCCGCCTCGAAGGGCACGGGCGTAGCGCCCGTCCCCAGCACACCGGTGGCGTGGAGGGTCCAATCCGTCCCGTCCGCTTCGTCCGGCCGGGCGTGCACCGTGAGCGCACGCCGCCCGGACGCGTCCGGCTCGCCGACCCACACCTGCACCCGCACGCCGCCCCGCTCGGGCAGGACCAGCGGGGCGGCCAGCGTCAGCTCCTCGACCAGGTCGCAGCCGACCTCGTCGCCCGCGCGCACCGCCAGCTCGACCAGCGCCGTGCCCGGCACCAGGACGGAACCCATGACGACGTGGTCCGCGAGCCACCCGTGCGACCGGGCCGACAGCCGGCCGGTGAACAGGTAGCCGTCCGTGTTGACGAGCTCGACGGCCGCACCCAGCAGCGGGTGCTCGGCGGCACCGAGGCCTGCGAGCCGGACGTCGCCGCCGCGCGCGAGGGTGACCGCCGGCCAGTAGTGCCGGTGCTGGAACGCGTACGTGGGCACGTTCACGGCGCGGGCGCCGGTGCCGGCGAAGAGGGCGGCCCAGTCGACGTGCGCACCGGTGACGTGCAGGCGTGCGAGGGCGGCCAGGACGGTCGTGTCCTCGGCCTGGTCCTTGCGGAGGGCGGAGGCCAGCACGGCGTCGTCGGAGAGCGAGGAGGCCGCGAGCGCGGTGAGGACACCGTCGGGGCCGAGCTCCAGGAAGCGCGTGACGCCCGCGGCCTCCAGCGTACGGACGCCGTCGGCGAAACGGACGGCCTCGCGGACGTGACGCACCCAGTACTCGGGCGAGGTCAGGCCATCCGCCAGTTCGCCGGTCAGGTTGGAGACCACCGGGATCGACGGCGCGTTGTACGTCAGCCCGTCGAGAACGGAACGGAAATCCGCCAGCATCGGGTCCATCAGCGGCGAGTGGAACGCGTGCGAGACGCGCAGCCGCGTCGTCTTGCGGTCCGCGAAGTGCGCCTCGATCTCCGACACGGCCGACTCGGAACCAGAGACGACGATCGAGCGCGGGCCGTTGACGGCGGCGATGGACACGAACTCGCCCAGCAGCGGCAGGACTTCGCCCTCCATCGCCTGCACGGCCAGCATCGCGCCACCTGCGGGGAGCGCCTGCATCAGACGGCCACGGGCACTCACCAGCGCACACGCGTCGGCCAGCGAGAACACCCCGGCCACGTGCGCCGCAGCGACCTCACCGATCGAATGACCGGCCACGAACTCCGGCCGCACACCAAGGGATTCCACCAGACGGTACAGCGCTACCTCGACCGCGAACAGCGCAGCCTGCGCGAACTCCGTCCGGTTCAACAGCTCCGCATCCGACCCCCACACCACCTCACACAGGGCCGGATCCAGCTCCGCGCACACCTCGTCGAAAGCCGACGCGAACACCGGGAACCGGGCATACAACTCCCGCCCCATCCCCAGCCGCTGCGACCCCTGCCCGGAGAACAGGAACGCCGTCCCGCCCTCGCCCGCGAGCCCCCGGGCCACCTCGACGCCGTCGACGAGCACCGCCCGGTGCGGGAAGGCCGTGCGCCCCGCCAGCGTGAACGCCACCTCCGCAGCCGGGAGTTCACCGAGCTCTCCGAGTCGCGCGAGCTGCGAGTCCAGCGCTGCTTCGGACTTGGCGGATACCACCCAGGGCATCGCCCCCGCCGTCACCGGGGCGTCCCCCGCAGCCTCGGGCTCGGCCTGCTCCAGGATCACGTGAGCGTTGGTGCCGCTGATCCCAAAGGACGACACGCCCGCCCGGCGCAGCCGGCCGGCCTCCGGCCACTCCTGGGCCTCGGCCAGCAGCTCCACCGCGCCGGCCGTCCAGTCCACGTGCGAGGAAGGCGCGTCCGCGTGCAGCGTGCGCGGCAGCACACCGTTCTGCATCGCCAGCACCATCTTGATCACGCCGGCCACACCGGCGGCCGCCTGCGCGTGCCCGATGTTCGACTTGATCGAACCGAGCAGCAGCGGCAGTTCGCGGTCCTGCCCGTAGGTGGCCAGGAGCGCCTGGGCCTCGATCGGGTCACCGAGTGTCGTACCCGTGCCGTGCGCCTCGACGGCGTCGACGTCGGCGGTCGACAGACCGGCGCTCGCCAGCGCCTGCCGGATCACCCGCTGCTGCGACGGACCGTTCGGCGCCGTCAGACCGTTCGACGCACCGTCCTGGTTGACAGCGCTCCCCCGCAGCACCGCGAGCACGCGGTGCCCGTTGCGGCGGGCGTCCGACAGCCGCTCCAGCACCACCATGCCGACGCCCTCGCCCCAGCCCACGCCGTCCGCCGCGTCAGCGAACGAGCGGCACCGGCCGTCCGCCGACAGGCCGCCCTGCCGCGAGAACTCCACGAAGGTGTTCGGCGTCGACATCACCGTCACGCCGCCCGCGAGCGCCAGCGAGCACTCGCCACCGCGCAGCGCCTGCGCCGCCAGGTGCATCGCCACCAGCGACGACGAGCACGCCGTGTCCACCGTCACCGCCGGGCCCTCGAAGCCGAAGGTGTAGGACACCCGGCCGGAGGCGACGCTGGGGGCGCTGCCGTTGCCCCGGAAGCCCTCGAACTCCTCGCCGTCGAGGAGCGAGCGGTAGTCGGTGTACATGATGCCCGCGAAGACGCCCGTCCGGCTGCCGCGCAGCGACACCGGGTCGATACCGGCCCGCTCGAACGCCTCCCACGAGGTCTCCAGCAGCAGGCGCTGCTGCGCGTCGGTCGCCAGCGCCTCGCGCGGGCTCATCCCGAAGAACTCGGGGTCGAACTCCCCCGCGTCGTGCAGGAACGCGCCGCGCCGGGTGTACGACGTGCCCGGGACGGACCGGTCCTCGCTGTAGAGCGAGTCGAGGTCCCAGCCTCGGTTCGCCGGGAAGTCGGAGACCGCGTCGACGCCGTCGGCCACCAGCCGCCACAGGTCCTCGGGCGACTCGACGCCACCGGGGTAGCGGCACGCCATGCCGACGATGACGACCGGGTCGTCCGACGACACCGGGAGCGCCGACGGGAGCTCCTCGGCCTCCTCGGCGCCGAACAGGCCGTCCAGGACGAAGCCGGCCAGCGCGCTCGCCGTCGGGTAGTCGAACACCACCGTGGCCGGCAGCTGGAGACCGGTCACCGACTTGAGCTGGTTGCGCAGTTCGACCGCCGTCAGCGAGTCGAAGCCGAGGTCCTGGAACGCCCGGGACGGGTCGACGACCGAGCCGCCCTCGTGGCCCAGGACCACGGCGATCCGATCGCGCACCAGCTCCAGGACGGCCGCCCGGCGCTCGGCCTCGCCCAGGCCCGACAGGCGCTGCGCGAGGCCGGCCGAGGCGGCCGAGCCCGCGACCACCGCGCGCCGGACCCGGCCGCGCACCAGTCCGCGCAGCAGGGCGGGCACCGAGTCCTGGGCCCGCAGTGCCGCGAGGTCCAGGCGGACGGGCAGGATCGCGGGCTCGCCCGCCGCGAGCGAGGCGTCGAACAGGGCGGCGCCCTCGGCCGGGGTGAGCTCCGGCATGCCCGAGCGGGCGATCCGGTGCAGGTCGACGTCGGCGAGCGTGCCGATCATGCCGCCGTCGCGGGTCCACGGGCCCCAGGCCTGCGAGACGGCGGGCAGGCCGAGCGAGCGGCGGTGCACCGCGAGCGCGTCGAGGTAGGCGTTGCCCGCCGCGTAGGCGGCCTGGCCGGGGCCGCCGAAGACGCCGGAGACGGAGGAGAACAGGACGAAGGCCGCCAGCGCGCGGTCCTTCGTGGCCTCGTGCAGGTTCCGGGCCGCGTCCGCCTTCGGGCGCAGGACGGTGCTGACGCGCTCGGCGGTCAGGGAGCCGATCACGCCGTCGTCGATCACCCCGGCCGTGTGGACGACCGCGCGGATCTCGTACCGGGCGAACAGGCCCGCCACCGCCGCCGGATCGGCGACGTCACACGCCTCGACGACGGCCTCCGCACCGGCCTCCGCGAGCTCGGCGAGCAGTTCGTCCGTGCCCTCGGCGTCGACGCCCCGGCGGCTGACCAGCAGCAGCTGCCGCACGCCGTGCTCGACGGCCAGGTGCCGGGCGATGACCCGGCCCAGGCCACCCGTGCCGCCGGTGATCAGGACGGTGCCCTCGCCGGCCCACACGACCGGCTCGCCCGCCGCTTCGGCGCGCACGAGCCGCGCCGCGAGGACCTCCCCGTCGCGGACGAGCAGCTGCGGCTCGTCCAATCCCAGGGCAGTGGGCGGCAGTTCCTCCGAGCCCGCCAGATCCACCAGGCCGAACCGGCCCGGCTCCTCCGACATCGCCGACCGCACGAGACCCCACGCCGCCGCGCCCGGCAGGTCCTCGCCCGCCACCGCACCACGCGTCACGAACACCAGACGGGAGGCCGCGAAACGCTCCTCCGCCAGCCAGCCCTGCACCAGCTCCAGCACGTGCGCCGCACGCGCGTGCACGTCGCCGTCCGCCGGTCGGATCACCACTACCGGCGGCACGTCCTCCGGCACCTCCGCCAGGGACTCGACCTCCGCGAACTCCGGTGCGGCAGCGGTCTTCACCGGCACCCAGTCCACCCGGAACAGCCCGTCCCGGGCCGCTGCCGGCTCCCCGCCCGCCACCGCGCGCAGGGCCAGCGACCCCACCGACGCCACCGGCAGGCCCTCGGCGTCGGCGACCGCCACCGCGACGGACCCCTCGCCGGTCCGGGTGACGCGCACGCGCACCGAGGACGCGCCGGAGGCGTGCAGCGACACGTCCTCCCACGAGAACGGGACGACACCGTGCGGCAGCCCGTTGACGGCCGTCACGTGCAGGGCGGCGTCGAGCAGCGCCGGGTGCAAGCCGTAGCCGGTGCCTTCGGTGCCCTCCGGGAGGGCGACGTCGGCGAACACCTCGTCCCCGCGCCGCCAGGCCGCCCGCAGGCCCCGGAACACCGGGCCGTACGCGTAGCCGCCGTCGGCCATGCCCTCGTACAGCCCGGTCAGGTCGACCGCCTCGGCGCCGGCCGGCGGCCAGACGGTCGCGTCGAACGGGGTGCGCGTCTCCCCCGCGGCCAGGACGCCGGTCGCGTGCTGGTCCCAGGCGCGACCGTCGGCGCCCTCGGGCCGGGAGGCGATGGTGAAGGTGCGGCGGCCGGTCTCGTCGGCCGCGCCGACGCGCAGTTGCAGTTGGACGCCCTCGTGCTCGGGCAGGACGAGCGGTGCGGCCAGGGTCAGTTCCTCGACGCGGTCGCAGCCCGCCTCGTCCCCGGCGCGGACGGCCAGTTCGAGGAACGCGGTGCCGGGCAGCAGGACGTTGCCGCGCACGACGTGGTCGGCGAGCCAGGGGTGGGACCGGCGAGAGAGCCGGGAGGTGAACAACAGGCCATCGTCGTCGGAGAGTTCGAGCGAGGCGGAGAGCAGCGGGTGGTCGGCGCTGTCGAGGCCTGCGGCGCCGAGGTCACCGGCCGCTTCGGCAGCGGCGTCGGGCCAGTAGCGACGGTGCTGGAAGGCGTAGGTCGGCAGGTCGACCGGGCGGACGCCGGTGCCGGCGAAGAGCGCGGCCCAGTCGACGTGCGCACCGGTGACGTGCAGGCGTGCGAGCGCAGCGAGCACGGTCGCGTCCTCGGCCTGGTCCTTGCGGAGGGCGGAAGCCAGCATGGCGTCGTCGGCGAGCGAGGAGGCCGCGAGTGCGGTGAGGACACCGTCGGGGCCGAGCTCCAGGAAGCGCGTGACGCCCGCGGCCTCCAACGTCCGGATGCCGTCGGCGAAGCGGACTGCCTCACGGACGTGGCGCACCCAGTACTCGGGCGAGGTCAGGCCATCCGCTAGTTCGCCGGTCAGGTTGGAGACCACCGGGATCGACGGCGCGTTGTACGTCAGCCCGTCGAGAACAGCGCGGAAGTCCGCCAGCATCGGGTCCATCAGCGGCGAGTGGAACGCGTGCGAGACGCGCAGCCACGTCGTCTTGCGATCGGCGAAGTGCGCGCGGACCGCGTCAACGGCCTCCTCCGCGCCGGAGACGACGACGGAGGTCGGGCCGTTGACGGCGGCGATCGACACGAAGTCCGTGAGCAGCGGCAGGACTTCGTCCTCCGTCGCCTGCACCGCCAGCATCACGCCACCCGAGGGCAGCGCCTGCATCAGACGGCCACGGGCACTCACCAGCGCACACGCGTCGGCCAGCGAGAACACCCCGGCCACATGCGCCGCAGCCACCTCACCGATCGAGTGACCCGCCACGAACTCTGCCCGGACGCCCAGCGATTCGACGAGACGGTACAGCGCCACCTCGACCGCGAACAGCCCCGCCTGGGCATACTCCGTCCGGTTCAGCAGCTCCGCATCGGAACCCCACACCACCTCGCGCAAAGCCGGATCCAGCTCCGCGCACACCTCGTCGAAGGCCGACGCGAACACCGGGAACCGGGCATACAACTCCCGCCCCATCCCCAGCCGCTGCGACCCCTGCCCCGAGAACAGGAACGCCGTCCCACCGCCCCGGACCGCGCCCTCGACGACCGCGCCCTCGACTCCCCTGCCCGAGCCCGCCGCCAGCGCGTCGAGCCCGCGCAGCAGCGCGTCCCGGTCCGAACCCACCACCACGGCCCGGTGGTTGAGCATCGAGCGGCTCGTGATCAGTGCCACCGCGATGTCGGCGGCGGGCCGGCCCGCCGCGATGTCGCGCAGGCGGGCGGCCTGGGCGCGCAGCGCCTCCGGCGTCCGGCCGCTCAGCACCCACGGCAGGACGGCCGAAACCGGGGCGGCCTCCGCGGGCTCGTCCGCCGCGACCTCGTCCGCCTGCTCCAGGACCACGTGCGCGTTCGTCCCGCTGATGCCGAACGCCGAGACGCCCGCCCGGCGCGGACGCCCGGTCCGCGGCCAGTCGCGGGCCTCCGTCAGCAGCTCGACGGCGCCCGCCGTCCAGTCCACGTGCGAGGACGGCTCGTCGACGTGCAGCGTGGCCGGCAGCACGCCGGCGCGCAGCGCCATGACCGTCTTGATCACGCCCGCGACGCCGGCCGCCGCCTGGGCGTGGCCGATGTTCGACTTGACGCCGCCGAGGTAGAGCGGCCGGTCGGCGGGCCGGTCCTGGCCGTACGTGGCGAGCAGGGCCTGGGCCTCGATCGGGTCGCCGAGCGTCGTGCCGGTGCCGTGGGCCTCGACGGCGTCGACCTGGTCGGGGGTGAGGCGGGCGTTGGCGAGCGCGGCCCGGATGACGCGCTGCTGCGAAGGGCCGTTGGGGGCGGTCAGGCGGCTGCTGGCGCCGTCCTGGTTGACGGCGGTGCCCCGGACGACGGCGAGGACCTCGTGGCCCAGGCGCCGGGCGTCCGAGAGCCGCTCGACGAGCAGGACGCCGACGCCCTCGGCCCAGGAGGTGCCGTCCGCGCCCTCCGCGAAGGGCTTGCAGCGCCCGTCGGGGGCGAGTCCGCGCTGGCGGGAGAACTCGGTGAACAGACGGGTGGTCGGCATGACGGCGACGCCGCCGGCGACGGCCATCGAGCACTCGCCGGCGCGCAGCGCGCGGACCGCGAGGTGGAGGGCGACGAGGGCCGAGGAGCACGCGGTGTCGACGGTGACGGCCGGGCCCTCCAGGCCGAGGGTGTAGGCGATGCGGCCGGAGAGGACGCTGACGGCTCCGCCGGTGAGGAGGTGGCCCTCGGTCTCCTCGGTCCGGCGGGCGAGGGAGCCGTAGTCGGTGTCGGCGCCGCCGATGAACACGCCGGTGTCGCTGCCGCGCAGGGCGGCGGGGGCGATGCGGGCGCGCTCGACGGCCTCCCAGGCGGATTCGAGGAGGAGCCGCTGCTGCGGGTCCATGGCGAGGGCCTCGCGGGGGGCGATGCCGAACAGCTCGGCGTCGAAGTCGGCGACGCCGTCGAGGAAGCCGCCGTGGCGGACGTAGCTCTTGCCGGGGGTGCCGGGGGTGGGGTCGTAGAGGCCCCCGGTGTCCCACCCGCGGTCCTCCGGCAGGTCGCCGATGGCGTCGGCGCCGTCGGCGACGAGCCGCCAGAGGTCCTCCGGGGTGCGGACGCCGCCGGGGTAGCGGCAGGCCATCCCGATGATCGCGATCGGCTCGGCGTCCCTCGCCTCGACGGACTCCAGGCGCTGCTTCGTGCGCCGCAGGTCCGCGGTGACCTTCTTGAGGTAGTCGCGGAGCTTGTCCTCGGAGGTGCTGGCCATGGGTGGGAAACCTCGCAGTTCGGAAGGGTGGTACGGGCCGGCGTCTTACGGGGTCGCCTCAGGCGAGTCCGAGCTCGCGGTCGATCAGGTCGAACATCTCGTCGTCCGTGGTGGCGTCGAGCGCGTCGTCCGGCCCGTCGGCGGCCGCGGGCGACTCGGTGGTGTCGCCGTCGAGCCGCCACTGGAGGCTCTTGAGGCGGGCGAGGAGGCGGGTGCGGGAGTCGGCGTCCAGTTCGGTGGCGCCGAGCGCGCTCTCCAGCTCGTCGAGTTCGGCGAAGACGGGCCGGGCGGGCGCCGTGGTGCCGGCGGGTGCGCCCACCAGGTCGCGCAGGCGCCCGGCGAGGGCGGTGGGCGACGGGTGGTCGAAGATCGTCGTGGTGGGCAGCCGCAGGCCGAGTTCGGCGTTGAGGCGGTTGCGCAGCTCGACGGCGGTCAGGGAGGACATCCCGAGGTCGAGGAAGCCGCGCTCGGGTTCGACGGCCTCGGGCGAGCCGTGGCCGAGGACGGCGGCGAGGTGGCCGACGACGACGTCCAGCAGCAGCTTCTCCTGCTGGGCGGCGGCGAGGCCGGGCAGCCGGTCGAGCACGCCCCGATCGCCGGTCGCCGTGCTCCCGGCCGGGCCGGCGGCCGTGCGCCGGGCGGCGGCTCGGCGGGGCGCGAGCTCGGCGAACAGCGGTGGTGCCCCGGCCGTGGCGAGGGCGTGCCGGTCGAGCCGGATCGGGGCGAGGTGCGGTCGGTCGACGCCGCTCGCGGCGTCGAGCAGGGCGAGGCCCTGGACGGCCGTGAGCGGCAGCATGCCGGAGCGCGCGAAGCGGGCGATGTCCACGGCGTCCAGCGTGGACGTCATTCCACTCGATTCTCCCCAGTATCCCCACGCGAGGGAGACGGCCGGGCGGCCTTCGGCGCGGCGGAGGTGGGCGAGGGCGTCGAGGAAGGCGTTGGCGGCGGCGTAGTTGGCCTGGCCGGGGCCGCCGGCCGTGGCGGCGAAGGAGGAGAACAGGACGAAGGCGGAGAGGTCGAGGTCGCGGGTCGCGTCGTGGAGGTTCCACGCGGCGTCGACCTTGGGGCGCAGCACCTCGGTGAGCTGCTCGTCCGTCAGGCTTTCGAGCAGTCCGTCGTGCAGGACGCCGGCGGCGTGGACGACGCCGGTGAGCGGGTGGTCGGCGGGGACGGTGGCGAGGAGCGCGTCGAGGGCGGCGCGGTCGGCGGTGTCGCAGGCGGCGACGCGGGCGTGGGCTCCGAGGGCCGCGAGGTCGGCGACGAGCTCGGCGGCGCCGGGGGCGTCCGGGCCCCGGCGGCCGGTGAGCAGGAGGTGGCGCACGCCGTGCTCGGTGACGAGGTGGCGGGCGACGAGGGTGCCGAGGGTGCCGGTGCCGCCGGTGATCAGGACGGTGCCGGCGGGGTTCCAGGACCACGCGCGGTCGTCCCCGCCGGAGGGCAGCGCGCGCAGCCGGGGGGCCGTCACCTCGCCGCCGCGGACGGCCAGGCGCGGCTCGTCGGGGACGGCGAGGGCGGTGGGCAGGGACGCGGCGGAGGCCGCGTCCTCGTCGAGGTCGACGAGGAGGAAGCGGCCCGGGTTCTCGGACTGGGCGGAGCGGATGAGTCCGTGGGCAGCGGCTTGGGCGAGAACGGTGGCGTCGGTGGAGGGGGCCGCGGCCTCGGCGCCGTGCGTGAGCAGGGCGAGGCGGGCGTCGGCGAGCCGGGGCTCGCCGAGCCAGGCGCGGGCGAGGCCGTGGGCGGCCCGGACGGCGCGGTGCGCGGCGGTGACGGGATCGGCGTCGTCGGCCGCGGTGAGGCGGTGGACGACGGTGGCGGGTGCGGGCTCTCCGGCGTCCAGGGCGGCGGTGAGGCCGGCGAGGTCGGCGTAGGAGCGGGCGCCGAGGGTGGCGGCGAGCGCGTCGTCGCCGCCGAGGACGGCCGTGTCCTCAAGGCCGGTGGCGGACACGGCGCTGTTCGGTGTCGGAGCCCACTCGACCGCGTAGAGCGGGTCCGCCACCGGGGCGAGGTGCTCGGCGGCGATCGGGCGGACGGTGACGGCTCGGGCGGTGAGCACGGGGGCGCCGTCGGCGTCGGCGGCGGTGAGCGCGTGGCCGCCGTCGGCGGCCGGGGTGAGCCGGACGCGGAGCAGGGCGGCGCCGGTGGCGTGGACGGTGACGCCGCGCCAGTCGGTGGGCTGGGCGGGGTCGGTGCCGCCCGGGAGGGCGGCGAGCAGGGCTTGGAGGAGTCCGGGGTGGACGCGGAAGCCGGCCGTCTCGGTGCGGTGCTCCTCGGGCAGGGCGACCTCGGCGAACAGCTCGTCGCCGCGCCGCCAGCGTGCGGCGACGGTGCGGAAGCGCTCGCCGTACTCGGCGTCGTCCAGGGTGTCCACCGCCTCGGCACCGGCGGGCGGCCATGCGGTCAGGGACGCGCCGTCAGCGCTCTCAGCGGTCAGGGTGCCGCTCGCGTGGCAGGTCCACGGGAGGTCGTCCGGCGCGCCGGTCGGGCGGGCGTGGACGGTGAGGGCCCGTCGGCCGTCGGCGTCGGCGGGTCCCGCGGTGAGCTGGAGGTCGACGGTCCCGTGGTCGGGCAGGGTCAGCGGGGTGAGCTCGGTGAGGTCGGCGACGGCCGGGCAGCCCGCCTCGTCGCCGGCCCGCACGGCCCAGTCGAGCAGCGCGGTGCCCGGCACGACGGCGGTGCCGCGCACGCGGTGGTCGGCCGTCCAGGGGTGCGTCCCGGTGCCGATCCGGCCGGTGAGCAGGACGCTCCCCGAGCCGTCCGCGAGCCGGACGACCCCGTCCAGCCCGCTGGGTTCGAGGGGCGCGCCGGTACGGGCGGCGCCCTGGGCGAGCCAGTAGCGGCGGCGCTGGAAGGCGTAGGTGGGCAGGTCGGCGGGCCGGCCGCCGGCGAGGGCGGGCCGCCAGTCGATCCGCACGCCGTGCACGTGGGCCTCGGCGAGGGAGGCGAGCAGCCGGTCCTGGCCGCCGTCCTCGCGCCGGACGGTGCCGAGCACGACGGCCCGGACGCCCGCGTCGGCGGCGGTGTCCTCGACGGCCATGGCGAGCACGGGGTGCGGGCTGCATTCGAGGAAGGCGTCGTGGCCCTGGGCGAGCAGGGCGCGGACGGACTCCTCCAGGCGGACGGTCCGCCGCAGGTTGCGGTACCAGTATCCGGCGTCGAGCGGGGTGTCGCCGAGCCAGTCGGCGGTGACGGTGGAGAAGAACGGGATGCGGGCCTCGCGCGTGGTCAGTCCGGCGAGTTCGGCGAGGAGGGTCTCCTCGATCCGTTCGACCTGGGCGGAGTGGGAGGCGTAGTCGACGGGGATGCGCTTGGCCCGGACGCCGTCGCGGGCGCAGTCGGCCAGGAGGTCGTCGAGGGCCGCGTTCTCGCCGGAGACGACCACGCCGGACGGGCCGTTGGCGGCGGCCACCGAGATCCGGCCGCCGTGGGGCTCGATCCGGGCGAGGACGTCGGCGTGCGCCAGCGGCACCGACACCATGCCGCCGTGGCCCGAGAGGCCGCGGGCGATGGCCTGGCTGCGCAGGGCGACGACCTTGGCGCCGTCCTCCAGGGAGAGCGCGCCGGCCACGCAGGCGGCGGCGATCTCGCCCTGGGAGTGGCCGAGCACGGCGGCGGGGGTGACGCCGTGGGCCTGCCAGCAGGCGGCGAGCCCGATCATGGTGGCCCACAGCGCGGGCTGGGCGACGTCGACGCGGTCGAGTGACGGCGCCTCGGCCCGGCCGCGCAGGACGGCTTCGAGGGACCAGTCCGTCCAGGGGGCGAGGGCCCGTTCGCAGGCGGCGATCCGCTCGGCGAACTCCGGGGAGGCGTCGAGCAGTTCGGCACCCATGCCGACCCACTGGGAGCCCTGGCCGGGGAAGACGAGGACGGCCCGGCGGTCGCGGCCGGCGCCGTGCCGGCCGGTGACGACGCCCGGGGCGGGCGTGCCGTCGGCGAGCGCGGCGAGCCCGGCGCGCAGGTCCTCGATGCCGGTGCCGACGACGGCGGCGCGGTGCTCCAGGAGCGCGCGGCCGGTGGCGAGGGAGTACGCGAGGTCGAGCGGCGCGGCGCTGCTGGCGGCGAGGTGGTCGAGCAGCGCGCGGGCCTGGCCCCGCAGGGCCTCGGCGCTGCGTGCGGAGAGCAGCCAGGGCAGGGCGGGGCGCTCGGGCCCGGGTGTCGAGGAATCGGGCTGGGACTCCTGCTGGGGGGCCTGTTCGAGGATCACGTGGGCGTTGGTGCCGCTGAGTCCGAAGGAGGAGACGCCGGCGCGGCGGGGCCGTCCGGTGGCGGGCCAGTCACGGGCCTCGGTGAGCAGGTCGACGGCGCCCTCCGTCCAGTCGACGTGCGTGGTGGGCCGGTCGATGTGGAGCGACACCGGCAGCTCGCCGTGCCGCAGGGCGAGGACGGTCTTCATCACGCCGGCGACGCCGGCGGCGGCCTGGGTGTGGCCGAGGTTGGACTTCACCGAGCCGACGAGGAGCGGGTGTTCGCGCTCCTGGCCGTAGGCGGCGAGCAGGGCCTGGGCCTCGATCGGGTCGCCGAGGCGGGTGCCGGTGCCGTGCGCCTCGACGGCGTCGACCTCGGCGGGCATCAGACCGGCGTCGGCGAGGGCGGCCCGGATCACGCGCTGCTGGGACGGGCCGTTGGGGGCGCTGAGCCCGTTGCTGGCGCCGTCCTGGTTGACGGCGGAGCCGCGCACGACGGCCAGCACCGGGTGCCCGTTGCGCCGGGCGTCGGAGAGCCGCTCGACGAGCAGCACGCCGACGCCCTCGGAGAAGCCGGTGCCGTCGGCGGCGTCCGCGAAGGGCTTGCAGCGCCCGTCGAGGGCCAGACCGCGCTGGCGGGCGAAGTCGACCGGGATCATCGGCGTCGACATCACGGTGACGCCGCCCGCCAGGGCGAGCGTGCACTCGCCGCCGCGCAGCGCGCGGACGGCCAGGTGGAGCGCCACGAGGGACGACGAGCAGGCCGTGTCGACGGTGACGGCCGGGCCCTCCAGACCGAGCGTGTAGGCGACGCGGCCGGAGATCACGCTCGCCGCGTTGCCGGTGCTGACGTACGGCGCGGCCTCGTCGGGGATGCGGGCGACCCGGTCGAGGTAGTCGCTGGAGGACAGGCCGGCGAACACGCCGGTGCGGCTGCCGCGCACCGTGCCGGGGTCGATGCCGGCGCATTCGAGGGCCTCCCACGAGGTCTCCAGGAGGAGCCGCTGCTGCGGGTCCATCGCGAGGGCCTCGTTGGGGCTGACGCCGAAGAAGGCGGCGTCGAAGCCGGCGGCGTCGGCGAGGAAGCCGCCCTCGCGGGTGCGGGAGGAGTCGGGGTGGTCGGGGATGCCGTCGTAGAGGCGGTCGAGGTCCCAGCCGCGGTCGGCGGGGAAGGGGGCGATGGCGTCGGTGCCGGCGGACAGCAGGGTCCACAGGTCGTCGGGGGTCGCGACGCCGCCGGGGAAGCGGCAGGCCATGCCGACGATCGCGATCGGCTCGTCGGCCGCCTGGAGCGCGCCGCCGGTCCCGGGCGCCGCGGCGGTGCCGGTGAGGCCGTCCGCCAGGTGCCCGGCGAGCGCCCCGGGGGTGGGGTGGTCGAACACGAGGGTCGCGGGCAGCCGCAGGCCGGTCGCGGTGTTGAGGCGGTTGCGCAGTTCCACGGCGGTCAGGGAGTCGAGGCCGAGGTCGCGGAACGTCCGCGCGGCGTGGACCTGCTCGGCCGAGGAGTGGCCGAGGACGGCCGCGGTGCAGCCGCTCACCAGGTCGAGCAGCGCCGCGGCGCGGTCGGCCGCGCTGAGCCCGGCCAGGCGGGCGCGCAGCCCGTCGGCGGCTTGGGCGCCCTGCGCGGCACGGCGGGCCGGAGTACCCCCGAGGGAAAAACGCAGCAGGGAGCGCAGCAGGGCGGGGAGTTCGGCCGCGCCGCGCGAGCGCAGGGTGGCGGTGTCGAGGCGGACGGGGACGAGGAGGGCGCGGTGGTCGGCGAGGGCGGCGTCGAACAGGGCGAGGCCGTCCGGGGTGCTGAGGGTCAGTGCGCCGGACTGCTCGGCGCGGGCCCGGTCGCCCGCGCCGAGGTGGGCGGTCATGGTGCTGGCCTGCGCCCACAGGCCCCAGGCGAGCGCGGTGGTGGGCAGGCCGGCGACGCGGCGGTGCTGGGCGAGGGCGTCGAGCCAGGCGTTGGCGGCGGCGTAGTTGCCCTGGCCGGGCGAGCCGAAGACGCCGGCGGCGGAGGAGAACAGGACGAGGTCGGCGAGGTCGAGGCCGCGGGTGAGCTCGTGCAGGTGGCGGGCGGCGTCGGCCTTGGGGCGCAGCACGGCGGCGAGCCGGTCGGCCGTCAGGCCTTCGACCACGCCGTCGTCCAGGACGCCGGCCGCGTGGACGACGGCGGTGAGCGGGTGTTCGGCGGGCACGGCGGCCAGCAGGGCCGCGAGCGCGGCGCGGTCGGCGGTGTCGCAGGCGACGACGCGGGCGTCGGCGCCGAGGGCCGCGAGGTCGGCGAGGAGTTCGGCCGCGCCGGGGGCGTCCGGGCCGCGCCGGCTGGTGAGCAGCAGGTGGCGGACGCCCCGCGTGGTGACCAGGTGCCGGGCGAGTTCGGCGCCGAGGGTGCCGGTGCCGCCGGTGATCAGGACGGTGCCGTCGGCGGCCCAGGGGCGCGGGACGGTGAGCACGATCTTGCCGGTGTGCCGGGCCTGGGCCATGTACCGGAAGGCCTCGCGGGCGCGGGTGACGTCCCAGCAGGTGAGCGGGAGGGGCTGCAGCGCGCCCTGTTCGAACAGCTCGACCAGGTCGGCGAGCATCCGCCCGATCCGCTCGGGCCCGGCCTCCTGGAGGACGAAGGCCTGGTAGCGGGCGCCACCGTGGGCGGCGGCGACCTCGGCGGGGTCTCGGACGTCGGTGCGGCCCATCTCGATCAGCCGTCCGCCGGGCCCGAGGAGGCGCAGCGAGGCGTCGACGTGCTCCCCCGCGAGGGAGTTGAGGACGACGTCCACGCCTTCGCCGCCGGTCGCGGTGCGGAAGCGCTCCTCGAAGTCGAGGGTGCGGGAGGAGGCGATGGCGGTGTCGGGCAGGCCGTCGGCGCGCAGGAGGTGCTGCTTGGCCTCGCTCGCGGTGCCGTAGACCTCGGCGCCCCAGAGGCGGCCGAGCTGGGTGGCGGCCATGCCGACGCCGCCGGTCGCGGCGTGGACGAGGAGGCGTTCGCCTTCCCGGAGGTCGGCGAGGTCGCGCAGGGCGTAGTAGGCGGTGAGGAAGACGACGGGGACGGAGGCGGCCTGGGCGAAGGTCCAGCCCCGGGGGACGCGGGCGAGCACGCGGTGGTCGGCGACGGCGAGCGGGCCGAACCCACCGGTGACCATGCCCATGACGTGGTCGCCGACGGCGAGTCCGGTGACGCCGGGGCCGAGTTCGCGCACGACGCCGGCGGCCTCGGCGCCGAGGAAGCGGGCGCCGCCGGGGTACATGTCGAGGGCGTTGAGGACGTCGCGGAAGTTGAGGCCGGCGGCGCGGACCTCGATGCGGACCTCGCCCTCGGCGAGCGGCGCGGCCGCGTCGGGGCTCGGCAGGAGTTCGAGGTTGTCGACGGTGCCCTTGGTGCGGATGTCGAGGCGCCACGGGCCGTCGGGCACGGGCAGCGGCCCGGCGCTGTGGGCGCGGGCCAGGCGGGGGGCGTGGGCGGTGCCGTGGCGCAGGGCGAGCCGGGGTTCGCCGGTGGCGAGCGCGGCGGGCAGGGCGCGCCAGGAGGCGGGGTCGTCGTCCAGGTCGGCGAGGACGATGCGGCCGGGGTGCTCGCTCTGGGCGGAGCGGACCAGGCCGTGGACGGCGGCGGCGGGCAGGTCGTGGACGTCCTCGGCGGGGTCGGCGGCGACGGCGCGGCGGGTCAGGACCAGCAGGGGACGGTCCTCGGCGAGCTGGTCCTGGAGGACGGCGAGGGCGCGTTCGAGGGCGGCGAGCGGGTCGTCGCCGCTCAGCTCCACGACCGTCAGATCGGCGTCGGCGGCGTCCGTCAGGGTGACGCCCGCCTCGGCGAGGGCCGCCGCGTGGGCGGGCGGCTCGCCGAGGACGGTCCAGCGGGCGGGGGCCGGCCCCGGCTCGGGGAGGGTCAGGGCCGGCCAGTCCAGGTGGAAGAGCGCCTCGCGGGCCACCCGGGCGGCCGGGTCGAGGGCGCCCTCGGCGAGCGGGCGCACGGCCAGGGCCTCGATGGCGGCCACCGGGCGGCCGGCCGGGTCGGCCATCGCGACGGACACCGCGTCGGGCCCGGCCGGGGTGAGCGTCACCCGCAGCGCGGTGGCCCCGGCGGCGTGGAGCGTGACGCCGGTCCAGGCGAAGGGCAGCCCGGGGCGGCCCGCCAGCGGGCCGAGCCCGGCGGGGTGCAGGGCGGCGTCGAGGAGGGCGGGGTGCAGGCCGTAGCGGGCGGCGTCGGCGCGGGCCGGCGCGGGCAGCTCGACCTCGGCGTGGACGGCGTCGCCGAGGCGCCAGGCCGCGCGCACGCCCTGGAACACCGGGCCGTAGCCGTAGCCCTGTTCTCGCAGGCCCGGGTAGAAGCCGTCGACGTCGATCGGCTCGGCGCCGGCGGGCGGCCAGGCGGCGGCCGTCGGCGCGGGTTCGGCCCCCGCGGGGGCGGGGGCGCGGTCGGGGGCGACGCCGCCGTCGGCGTGCCGGGTCCAGCCCTCGGGCGCGTCCGCGTCGGCCGGGCGGGTGTGCAGGGCGACCGGGCGCCGGCCCGTGTCGTCCGGGGCGCCGACCTCGATCTGCACCTGGAGCGCACCGCGCTCGGGCAGGAGGACGGGGGCGTGCAGGGTCAGTTCCTCGATGCGCCCGCAGCCGAGCTCGTCGCCGGCCCGGACGACCGCCTCGACCAGCGCGGCGCCGGGCACCACGACGGTGCCCGCGACGGCGTGGTCGGCGAGCCACGGGTGGGTGTGCAGCGACCAGCGGGCGGTGGCCACCAGCCCGCCGCCCTGGGCGAGTTCGACGGCGGCGCCGAGCAGCGGGTGCTCCGGCGCGGCCAGGCCCGCCGTGGTGACGTCGCCGCCGGTACCGCCGGGGCGCGGCCAGTAGCGCTGCCGCTGGAACGGGTACGTCGGCAGCTCGGTGGCGCGCGCGCCGGTGCCGGCGAACAGGAGGTCCCAGTCCACCCGGGCGCCGTGGTTGCGGGCGTCGGCGAGGGCGAGCAGGAAGCGGCCGGGGCCGCCCTCGTCGCGGCGCAGCGTGCCGAGGGCGGCGGCGGGCAGGCCGCTGTCCTCGATGGTCTCCTGGACGCCGGTGGTCACCACGGGGTGCGGGCTGACCTCGACGAACACCCCGTGTCCCGCGGCCAGCAGGGTGCGGGTGGCCTGCTCGAACTCCACGGTGTGGCGCAGGTTGCGGTACCAGTAGGCGGCGTCGAGTCCGGCGGTGTCGATCACGGCGCCGGTGACGGTCGAGCAGAACGGGACGTCGGCGCTGCGCGGGGTGATCGGCGCGAGGAGGTCGAGCAGCTCGTGTTCGATGCGCTCGACGTGCGCGGAGTGCGAGGCGTAGTCGACGGGGACGCGGCGGGCCCGGACGCCGGCCCGCTCGCAGTCGGCGATCAGCTCCTCCAGGGCCTCGGGGTCGCCCGAGACCACCACCGAGCCGGGGCCGTTGACGGCCGCGACGGAGATGCGCTCGTCCCAGCGCGCGAGGCGCTCGCGGACGGCGGCGACCGGCTCGGCCACCGAGACCATGCCGCCGAGGCCGGC
The DNA here is from genome assembly GCF_042887525.1 of Kitasatospora sp. NPDC057936. NCBI lineage: Bacteria > Bacillati > Actinomycetota > Actinomycetes > Kitasatosporales > Streptomycetaceae > Kitasatospora > Kitasatospora sp. NPDC057936. The sequence continues at coordinate 32,655 of NZ_JBHVPD010000028.1, read as the reverse complement.
GAGCCGCCGGATCGCCCGGCTGCGCAGGGCGACGACGCGGGCGGCGTCGTCCAGGGAGAGCGCGCCGGCCACGCACGCGGCGGCGATCTCGCCCTGGGAGTGGCCGAGTACGGCGGCCGGTTCGACGCCGTGCGCGCGCCACAGTTCGGCGAGCGACACCATGACGGCGAACAGCACGGGCTGCACGACGTCGACGCGGTCGAAGCCGGGTGCGCCGGGCTCGCCGCGCAGGACGTCCGTCGCCGACCAGTCGGTGAACGGTTCGAGGGCCGCCGCGCACTCGGCGAAGCGCTGCGCGAACACCGGTGCGGTGTCCAGGAGTTCGACGGCCATGCCGGCCCACTGGGAGCCCTGGCCGGGGAACACGAACACCGGTGCTCCGTCCCCCGCGGCCTGTCCTTCCAGGACGGCGGGGGTGGCGCGGCCGTCGGCGAGCGCGTCCAGGCCGTCCAGGAGCCCGGCCCGGTCGGGCGCGACGACGGCGGCCCGGTGCTCCAGGGCGGCGCGGGTGGTGACGAGGGAGCGGGCGACGTCGTCCGGGGCGGGCTCGGCCGCACGGACGTGGGCGGCGAGGCGGCGGGCCTGCTCGCGCACGGCCTCGGGGGTCCGGGCGGAGAGCAGCCAGGGCAGCGGGCAGTCGGCGGCCGGGCGCTCGGGCAGCGGCTCGGGCGCGGGGGCCGCTTCGAGGATCACGTGGGCGTTGGTGCCGCTGACGCCGAAGGAGGAGACGCCGGCGCGCGGCGGCCGTCCGGTCTCGGGCCAGGTGCGGGCCTCGCTCAGGAGCTCGACGGCGCCGGCGGTCCAGTCGACCTGCGCGGTCGGCTCGTCGATGTGCAGGGACTTCGGGAGCTCGCCATGCTGCATCGCGAGCACGGTCCTCATCACGCCGGCGACGCCGGCGGCGGCCTGGGTGTGGCCGAGGTTGGACTTCACCGAGCCCAGGAGCAGTGGGAGTTCGCGGTCCTGCCCGTAGGCGGCGAGCAGGGCCTGGGCCTCGATCGGGTCGCCCAGGCGGGTGCCGGTGCCGTGCGCCTCGACGGCGTCGACCTCGGCGGGCGTCAGACCGGCGTCGGCCAGCGCGGCCCGGATCACCCGCTGCTGCGACGGGCCATTGGGCGCCGTCAGCCCGTTGGAGGCACCGTCCTGGTTGACGGCCGAACCGCGCACGACGGCCAGCACCGGGTGCCCGTTGCGCCGCGCGTCGGAGAGCCGCTCGACGAGCAGCACGCCGACGCCCTCGGCCCAGCCCGTCCCGTCCGCCGCGTCCGCGAACGGCTTGCAACGGCCGTCGGGGGCCAAACCGCGCTGGCGCGAGAACTCGACGAACACCTGCGGCGTGGACATCACCGTCACGCCGCCCGCGAGCGCGAGCGTGCACTCGCCGCGGCGCAGCGCCTGGGCGGCCAGGTGCAGGGCGACCAGCGAGGACGAGCACGCGGTGTCGACCGTGACGGCCGGGCCCTCCAGGCCGAGCGTGTAGGCGACGCGGCCCGAGATCACGCTGGCGGCGTTGCCCGTCATCACGTGCCCGGCGACGCCCTCCCGGGCCGGGTCCAGCAGCAGGTGGTAGTCCTGGAAGTTGGAGCCGACGAACACGCCCGTCCGCGAGCCGTGCAGGGCGCCGGGGTCGATGCCGGAGCGCTCGACGGCCTCCCAGACCGTCTCCAGCAGGAGCCGCTGCTGCGGGTCCATCGCGAGGGCCTCGCGCGGGGAGATGCCGAAGAAGGCGGCGTCGAAGTCGGCCGGGGCGGTGAGGAAGGCGCCCTCGGCGACGTAGCTGGTGCCCTCGTGGTCCGGGTCCGGGTGGTGCAGGCGGTCGGTGTCCCAGCCCCGGTCGGCCGGGAACGGGCCCACCGCGTCGCGGCCCTCGGCAAGCAGCCGCCAGAGGTCCTCCGGCGACTCGACGCCGCCGGGGAAGCGGCAGGCCATCGCGACGATCGCGATCGGCTCGTCGGCGGCGACGGCGGCCACCGGCTCCAGGACGGCGGCCGTGCCCGCCAGTTCGGCGCGCAGGTGCGCCGCGACGGCGGCCGGGGTCGGCCGGTCGAACAGCAGGGTGGCGGGCAGGCGCAGACCGGTCGCGGCGGTGAGGCGGTTGCGCAGCTCGACGGCGGTCAGCGAGTCGAACCCGAGGTCCCGGAACGCCCGGGCGGCGTCGACGGTCGCCGTCGAGACGTGCCCGAGGACGGCGGCGGCCTCCGTGCGGACGAGCTCCAGCAGCAGGCGTTCCTGCTCGTCGGCGCCGCGGCCGCGCAGCTGCTCGGCCAGCGGGGAATCCTTCTCGGTCGCCAGGGCGGGGGTGACCGCGCGACGCACCTCCGGCAGGTCCGCGATCAGTGCGCTCGGCCGGGCGGCGGTGAGCACGGGGGCGAGGGCGCTCCAGTCGACGTCCGCCACGGTGAGGCCGGACGCGTCCGCGAGCAGGGCCCGGCGCAGCGCGGCGACCGCCCGCTCCGGGTCCATCGGGGCGAGCCCGCTGCGCCGCATCCGGCCGGTGAGGCCCGGGTGGTCCCCCGCCATGCCGGCCCCGGCCCACGGGCCCCAGGCGACGGCGGTGGCGGGCAGTCCGGCGGCGCGGCGGTGCTCGGCGAGGGCGTCGAGGTAGGCATTGGCGGCGGCGTAGTTGGCCTGGCCGGGGTTGCCGAGGACACCGGTGATCGAGGAGAACAGGACGAACAGGGCGAGGTCGTGCCCGGCCGTCAGCTCGTGGAGGTTGCGGGCGGAGACCGCCTTGGCGCGGAGCACCGTGTCGAAGCGGTCGGCCGTGAGGCCCTCCAGGACGCCGTCGTCGAGGACGCCGGCGGCGTGGACGACACCGGTGAGCGGGTGCTCGGCGGGCACGGCGGCGAGGAGGGCGGCGAGCGCGTCGCGGTCGGCGACGTCGCAGGCGGCGACGGTGACGCGGGTGCCGAGTCCTTCGAGCTCGGCGCTCAGCTCCTGCGCGCCGGGGGCCCCGGAGCCACGGCGGCCGACGAGGAGGAGGTGCTCGGCGCCGGCCCGAGCCAGCCAGCGGGCGACATGGGCGCCGAGGGCGCCGGTGCCGCCGGTGACGAGCAGGGTGCCCCGGGGGGCGGTCCAGCCGTCGGGGGCGTCCGGCGCGCTCGGCTGCGCCGCTTCACCGGCCGGACGGCCGGCGGCCGCACCGGTGTCGGGCCTGGCATCGACACCGGTGCCCGACGCGTTCCGCTCCACCACGTCGTCACCCGGACGGTCCGACGGCACGGACAACTCCGCCACCCCGCGCCCTCCGGAGGCGGGCCGCGGCAGGCCGGCCGCGCGGCCCGGGACCGGCGGCAGGTGGCGGCGGGTCAGGCGGCGGGCGTAGGCGCCGGAGCCGCGCAGGGCGAGCTGGTCCTCGGCGGTCTGGGCGAGGAGCCCGGCCAGGCGCACGGCGGTGCGGGCGTCGGGAGCGGCGGGCAGGTCGATCAGGCCGCCCCAGCGCCGCGGGTGTTCCAGCGCGGCCACCCGGCCGAGGCCCCACAGCTGCGCCTGCCCGGGCTCGCTCACCCGGTCCGCGCCCTCGGCCGCGACGGCGCCCCGGGTGAGGCACCAGAGCCTCGCCGGACCGCCGGCGGCCTCCAGGGTGCGCAGCAGCTCGACGGTGGCGGGCAGGTAGCGGGGGACGAGGTGGTGGTCGGGGTGCGGGCGGCCGTCGGCGGCGAGGAAGGAGAGGACGCCGGCGAGCGGCTCGCCGACGCCGTCCGCGAGCACCTCGGCCAGGGCCTCGGTCCCCGCTACTCGCTCGATCCGCAGACCGCGCTCGGCGAGGGCGCCGAGGACGGCCTCGGGCCATTCGCCTTCCGCGCTCTCCGGTACGACGGCGAGCCAGCGCCCCGCCGGGACGGCGTCGGTGAGGCCGCGCACGGGCACCCAGCTCGTCCCGTACGTCCACCCGTCCAGCGCGCCGAGCAGGCGCCGCTGACCGCGCCAGGAGGCCAGGACGGGCAGCAGGCGGTCCAGCGAGGCCTCGGCGGCCTCCTCCGCGATCCCGAGGACGGCCGACGCCTCCTGCAGGTCCCCGGCCTCGACGGCCGTCCAGAACGCGTCCTCGACCGGGTCGGCCGCCGGCGTGCCCGCGTCGCGGCGCTGGAGCTCGGGCAGCCAGTAACGCTGCCGCTGGAACGCGTACGTGGGCAGGTCGACGCGGCGGCCGCCGGACCCGGCGAGCACCGCCGCCCAGTCCGGGCCCGCTCCGCGCACGTGCAGGCGGGCGAGGGCTTCCAGGATGGCCGGCTCCTCGGGGCGGTCCTTGCGGAGCACGGCGGCGAGGGCCGCGTCGGCGGGCAGCGACTCGGCCGCCAGCGCGGTGAGGACGCCGTCCGGGCCGAGTTCGAGGAAACGCGTGACACCGGCGGCGTGCAGCGTGCGGATGCCGTCGGCGAAGCGGACGGCCTCGCGGACGTGGCGCACCCAGTAGTCGGGGGTGGTGAAGTCCTCTCCGAGGCCGAGGGCGCCGGTCAGGTTGGAGACCACCGGGATCGAAGGCGCGTTGTACGTCAGCCCGTCGAGAACAGTGCGGAAGTCCGCCAGCATCGGGTCCATCAGCGGCGAGTGGAACGCGTGCGAGGCGCGCAGCCGCGTCGTCTTGCGATCGGCGAACTGCGCGCGGACCGCGTCAACGGCCTCCTCCGTGCCGGAGACGACGACGGAGGTCGGGCCGTTGACGGCGGCGATCGACACGAAGTCCGTGAGCAGCGGCAGGACTTCGTCCTCCGTCGCCTGCACCGCCAGCATCGCGCCACCCGAAGGCAGCGCCTGCATCAGTCGGCCACGGGCGCTCACCAGCGCACACGCGTCGGCGAGCGAGAACACCCCGGCCACATGCGCCGCAGCCACCTCACCGATCGAGTGCCCCGCCACGAACTCCGGCCGCACACCGAACGATTCGAGCAGGCGGAACAGCGCCACCTCGACCGCGAACAGCCCGGCCTGGGCGTACGCGGTCTGATTGAGCAGCTCGGCGTCCGAGCCCCACACGACCTCGCGCAGGGCCGGGTCGAGTTCCGCGCACGCCGCGTCGAAGGCCTCCGCGAAGACCGGGAACCGGGCGTACAACTCCCGCCCCATCCCCAGCCGTTGCGCCCCCTGCCCGGAGAACAGGAACGCCGTCGCCCCCTTCTCCGCCACGCCCGTCACCAGGCCCGCTCCCCCGCCCCCGACCGCCAGGGCGTCCAGGGCGCGCAGGCGCTCCTCCGGGTCCGCCGAGACGACGACGGCCCGGTGCGCCATGGCCGTCCGGCCGGTCGCCAGGGAGTGCGCGACATCGGCCGGGTCGAGCGGTCCGCGCGTCCGGAGGTGGGTGGCCAGGCGTCCGGCCTGGGCCCGCAGGGCCGGCCCGCTACGCGCCGACAGCACCCACGGCAGCGTTGCCCCCGGCCCCTCGTCGGAGCCGTCCCCATCCTCGGCGCACGCGTCGATGCCACCCACGCCCGACGCAGACACCGCCGCACGGCCCGATACAGCCTCGGGCGCGGCCCCCGAACCCGACGCCGCGCCCGACCCGGCGCTCACGCCCGACGCAGACACCGCCGCACGGCCCGGCCCGGCATCGGGCTCGGCCTCCGCCAGCCCAGCCCCCGACCCCGACCTAGCACTCACACCCGTGCCCGCGCGCGAACCCGACGCAGACACCGCCGCATGACCCGACCCGGCCTCCGTCGGCGCCGCCTCCAGCACGACGTGCGCATTGGTGCCGCTGACGCCGAAGGAGGACACGGCCGCCCGCCGGGGCCATGCGTTGGCGGGCCATTCGCGGGCCTCGCCCAGGAGTTCGGCGGAGCCGGCGGTCCAGTCGACGTGCGGGGTCGGGGCGTCGAGGTGCAGGGTGCGCGGCAGCAGGCCGTGCCGCATCGCGAGCACCGTCTTGATCACCCCGGCCACGCCGGAGGCGGCCTGGGTGTGGCCGGTGTTGGACTTCAACGCGCCGATGTACACGGGCCGTTCGCGGTCCTGCCCGTAGGTCGCGAGCAGAGCGTGGGCCTCGATCGGGTCGCCGAGCCGCGTGCCCGTCCCGTGCGCCTCGACGGCGTCGACATGACCCGCCGTCAGGCCGGCGTCGGCCAGCGCGGCCCGGATCACCCGCTGCTGGGACGGGCCGTTGGGCGCCGTCAGCCCGTTGGAGGCACCGTCCTGGTTGACGGCCGAGCCACGCACGACGGCCAGCACCGGGTGGCCGAGGCGCCGCGCGTCCGAGAGCCGCTCGACCAGGAGGACGGCGGCGCCCTCGCTCCACGCGGTGCCGTCGGCCGCCGCCGCGAAGGGCTTGCACCGGCCGTCGGCAGCGAGGCCGCCCTGCCGGGAGAACTCGGTGAACATCTGCGGGCTCGACATCACCGTCACGCCGCCCGCGAGCGCCAGCGAGCACTCGCCGCGGCGCAGCGACTGGACGGCGAGGTGCAGGGCGACGAGGGAGGAGGAGCACGCGGTGTCGACCGTGATGGCCGGGCCTTCGAGGCCGAGGACGTAGGAGATGCGGCCGGAGGCGACGCTGACGGTGTTGCCGGTCAGGAGGTGTCCGGCGGCGGTCTCGGCGACCTGGCCGCCGGCGGTGGAGGCGCTGTCGTAGCCGCCGTGCCCGGTGCCGACGAACACGCCGGTCTGCGTGCCGGTGAGCGTCCCGGGGTCGATGCCGGCCCGTTCGACGGCCTCCCAGGCGGTCTCCAGGAGGATCCGCTGCTGGGGGTCCATGGCGAGGGCCTCGCGCGGCGAGATGCCGAAGAACCCGGCGTCGAACTCGCCGGCGTCGTGCAGGAATCCGCTCTCGCGGGAGGTGACGGCGCCCTCGGGGAGGTCCCAGCCGCGGTCGGCGGGGAAGGCGGAGACGGCGTCGACGCCGTCGCGCACCAGGTCCCACAGCTCCTCCGGGGAGGCGACCCCGCCGGGCAGCCGGCAGGCCATGCCGACCACGGCGATCGGCTCCCGGTGCTGCTCGGTCGCCTCGCGGAGCTGCTCGCGGGTCTCGTGGAGGTCCGCGATCGCCCGCTTCAGGTAGTCGCGGAGCTTGTCTTCGTTCGACATCGGGACGTCAACCTCTCCGGGGATCTGCCAGGGAACGCCGTGCGGGTGGGGCCCGGCCGGACGCCCGGTGCGGCGCCGCGCGCGAACTCCCGACGTCGGGTCCGACCCGTCGCCCGCCCAGTCTCGCCACGGACGGCCCCGGTTTTCCCTAGACGAATGGGCCTGCAAGGAGGGCCTGACGTCGTGACGCGCGTGTGGGCCCGGGACGCCCCAGCGCCCGGGCCCAAACATTGGAGCGGTCAGACCCAGGTGTAGTTCTGGTCGGTGACCGGCTCCAGCTCGAACGCCGGCAGCGGTGCGTACGGCGAGGGCAGCTGGGCGAGGGCCTTGCCGATCGGCGGGAACAGGGGCAGGTCACCGACCTTGCGGTAGTCGATCCACTCGATGGTGCCGACCTCGTGGCTGCCGTCGGGCAGTTCGTCGAACTCTTGGGTCGCCAGGGTCGCGCGGACCTCCGGGGTGACGTGGGTGCGGTAGATGAGGTGGATCTTGCGCGGCGGTGCCGTCGGCCCGGGCCGGGTGACCCGGGCGTCCGCCATCGCGACCAGCTCCAGGTCGGCAGCCTGCTCGGGGGCGAGCCCGAGCTCCTCCCGCAGCTCCCGCGCGGCGGCGTCGCGGAAGTCCTCGCCCGCGGCGACATTGCCGCCGATGGTGGTGTAGTGCGTCGAGTCGGTGCGGTCCCGGCGCAGCAGCGCGACGTCGTCGCCGCAGAAGACAAGGCCGGTCACCCGGACCTTGATCCTGCTGAACGGCTTCTCGGTCGTCGCTTCGGTGGTGCTCATGGGTGTGGATCTCCTTGGTGGACGTGGCCAGGCCAGTTGTGCCCGGCAGTGCCTCCCGGTCCAACGACCGGGAGGAGTAGGGGGTTTGGCGTCTATTCCTAGAGTGCCCCGGGGAAGCCGTGGAGAGTGCGGGCTTCACTCTGCGGGACGTGTTCGATCTCGACGCCGGTGAGGGGGATGCGCCGCAGGCGGCAGCCGGTGGCGCGAATGACGGGGGACAGATGGCAGGGGTCCATCTCCTCCACCATCAGCGTTGGGCGAGCAGTGCGGGTGTTCTTGCCTCCGGTGATGGCGAGCGGCAGGTGCCCGCCTCCGAAGGGCATCGGGGTGATCCGCCAGATCGGCCCTCGGTCGCTGGACACGCTCGCCTGCCCGAAGCCGCGCTCCTCGCGCAGGGTCATCGGCTCGCCGTTGGTGCCCGTCAGGCCACGGAACAGGGCCTCAGCGCGGCCCTGGTTGACGATCTGTCCGGTGTCGATCGTGAATTCGCGGGAGAAGAACGCGGAGGCGGGGTAGCCGGCCTTGAGCAGGGCGCGGACGTAGACGCTCACCTGGGGCAGGACCTGCTCGCGCAGGTGCGCAGCGGCCAAGTGGTCGACGGGGTCGAGGGCCATGGCCAGCTGGCGCAGGGCGGTGAGGACGCCGTCGATGTCAGCCGGGGTCGAGGTCAGGAAGCTTCCGCGCCGGTCGATCCGGCGGGCGGTCTTGTATGCCAGCAGGGTGTTGAGGAAGTGCCGGGTGGTGTCGGTGTACCCGCTGGCCTTGCGCTGGTCGGTGGCCGGGTAGAGGTTGAGGGCGGTGAAGCGGCCGTCGGGGTGGAGGTCCGGGTCGGCGGCGAAGTAGTCGCCGTCCGCGTTGTGCAGACGGTGCAGCCGGATGGGGATGGCGCGGTGCTGGACGGGCAGGACGCCGTCCAGCGCGTCCCGGACGGTTTGCGTAGTGGGCTCGGCGGCGTCGGCCGTCACGTGCAGGTAGAGGCGGCCCTGCTCGGACAGCACCGGCTGGTTGCGCTCGTCCAGGCGCGTGATCTCGGTGTAGGGCAGCTCGTCCGTGCCGGGCTGGGCGGCGATGAGCAGGTGAGGGCCGCAGGCGAGGACGTGGTGGCCGTCGATGTGGGTGTCGAGGAGTTCACCGAGGCCGACGAGCGGGGCGAACCGCAGCTCGACGGCGGCGGTGGCCGCGCCGTGGCCGAGGTGGTCGAACAGCGACCGGTAGGTCCGCAGGACGTGGGCGAGGTCGTCGGCGTAGCGGTCGCGGCTGGTGCCGGGTGACTTGCCGACGTAGCCGGTGGCGTACGGAGTGAGCGAGATGCGGATGCCGTCGAAGACATCCTTGAAGTCCTCGGCCAGGCGACGGTGCATCGCGGCGAGGTGGCCGGCGTCCTCGGACCAGCCGACGGTGGAGATGCGGATCTTCACGCCGAGGACGTCGCGGGCGAGCCGGGCGTAGGTGTCCAGGTAGGGGTAGGACGCGATGTCGTTGTCCAGGTAGGGGAACAGCACGCCCGGGCGGTGGGCCCGGCCGCCGCCGATCCGCACGCCCCGCTCGGAGGCCTCCTCGGCGAGGGCGTGAAAGAGGTCGCCGAGGCCGTGCTCGGTGAGCTGCCAGATGTCGCTGCCGGCGGCCTGGCTGCACATCGCGCACCGGTTGACGCAGCCGACCGCCGGCGGCAGGTACTGCAGGTTGGTGAACGCCTCGGTCGGCAGGGTCCGCAGCTGGTCCCTCAGCCGGGGCATGGTCTGAGTGGTCACGGTCTCGCTCCTTCAGGGGGTGGGAAGGTCGGTGGGGATCAGGTGCTGGTCGAGGGCGCTCAGCAGCGCGCGCCCGACGGGGGAGAGCCGGTGCGGTCCGGCGAACGGGCCGCCGCCACACGGCGTGACGGCTTCAGCGGTGCCGAGCTCCGCGCCCGGCAGGCACAGCACGCCCGGCTCGGGGAGGTTGGCCAGCAGCACCTCCCCAGTGGCGGACTCGGCCGGGTGGGCCCCGGGGCCGACCCAGCGCAGCCGGCCGCCGTGGACGCGATAGCGGCCGGGGCGGGCCAGGTCCTGGTCCAGGACGACTGGCGTTTGCCCCCGGTGGCGGAGTTTCAGGTAGTAGGGGCCCGGCACCGTGGAGGCGGCGGCTCGCACCGTGGCGGCGTTGAAGTCGTCCGGGTCGGGCAGCCAGTCCACCCGCCCGCCGAGCAGGGTGGTCAGGTGGGCGACGACGAACGGCGGCAGGCCGCGCAGCTGCTGGTTGACCGCCGAGACCTCGGTGGTGCCCTGGTTGCGGCAGTTGATCTCGTTGAGGAACACCCGGCCGTCGTCGGTGAGGATCGCGTCCAGGCCGAACAGCCCGGACATGCCATGGCGGCGCCAGGCCCAGCGGGCGACGCGCTCGGCCGCGTCCACGACGGCAGCCGCGGCCGGCTCGGGCCAGGCGACGGACCAGCAGTTGCCCGCGCTCTTTCCGGGGCCGATCCCGGCCTCCGGCACCCCGACGGCCTTGTGGGAGGGCCGGTCGACGTAGACCCGCAGGTCGCCGCGGTGGTCCGGCACGGACAGCACGGTGACGTTCGAGGACCAGCCGGGGGTGAACGCGGTGACCCGGTACGGGCCCGGCATCCGGGCCGCTCTGGCCAGGTCGGGCTCGTCGTCCACGAAGACCGTGCCCCGGCCGCCGGAGTCGGCGCCGCACTGCACCACCAGCCGCACGGCGCCGACCCGGCGACGGAGCTCCGCCAGGCCCGGAAGCGGGCCGTCGACCCGCACCCCGGCCAGGTGGAGGGCGGCGGGCACCTGGGCGCCGCGCAGCAGCTCGCCGAAGTGGGCCTTGTCCTCGATCCGGGCGCGCAGATCGTGGTCGATCGCCGCGACCACGCCACGCGGCCCGGCCCACGAGCGCAGCCGGTCGGTGCCGTACCAGGCGGAGACGACCACCGGCTGGTCCAGTGCGGCGATCGCAGAGCGGGCCAGCCGGTCGATGCCGGCCATCCAGTTGCGCCGCTGGGCGACGCCGCGCACCCGGGTGCCGCTCTCGGCGGCGAGCACCCGCAGCGGCGCGGCCTGCGGCCAGGGCCGGTAGCAGCCGATCGCCAGCGCCGGGCGGGCCGCTTCCAGGGGGAACGGGCCCGTGTAGGTCGTCCGGCCGGCCGTGGTGAACCGCTCGACGCTCACGAGGACGCTGCGGCCCAGCGCGGTGGTGAGGCCGCGGGCGGCCTCACCCCACACTCCGGCGTCCACGGTGGTGGGCGCACTGGTCACGCGATCCTCCCGGCCGCCATCACGGAGCTCTCCTCGGCAGGCGCCCTGCGGGGCGCCTGCACCGTGAACGCCAGCCCGGCCTTGGCCAGAACGTGCTTGGCGATCTCCTCGGGCCTGTGCTCGGCGGTGTCGAAGACCAGCAGCCGCTCCCCGTGGCGACGGCCCATGCCATGCAGCAGTGCCGCGTTGAATCGCGCCGCGAAGGCCTCGTCCTCGACGCTGCGCCGGTCGGCGGAGTCCACCTCCTCGCGGCCTTCCATCCGCGTGCGCCGGACCTCGGGGGAGGCGTGCAGGTAGACGGCGACGTCGAACGGGGCGAAGTAGCGCGCCCCCCAGAGGCTGAGCACGGCGGTCAGGTAGGGGCCGCCAGCGATGCCAAAGGCCGCGGTCCGGTCGGCATAGCCGTCCTGGATGAGGACCGCGCCGCCGGTACGGGGCGGGTCGACACGTACCAGCGCGGCGTCCAGGGCGTACCCGCCGACCAGGAAGGCGGCGGTGATGGCGCTGGACTCGGCCTGGCGGACGAGCGGGAGCCGCTTGAGCAGTGGCTCGATCGGGTGGTGCTCGGCGAGCATGCCGCGGTGACGTATGGCCGGGATGCCGCAGCCGTCGAACAGGGAGATCAGGGCCTGGACCGTGGTCGTCTTTCCGGACATGTCGAGCCCGTCCACAAGGATGCGCACGACTGCCTCCTTCACTGTCGTGAGGACGGCGCCTGATGTGGCGCCAACCGATAGCCTGGCGTGACGGCTTGGTCGCTTGTAGTGAGAGATCGCCGCCCGGCCAGGGCGAAGTCACCGCCCGTTCGAGGCGGCGGCCTCGGCCACGCAAGGACGGTTCGAACAGCCGACGGCAAGGCACATCCGGGGAGCAGAGCGACGCCGCGCAAGGGAGCGGGCAGCGCTGACAAGGGGAGGTCACCGATGACCGTCACCAGCACCACGGCACCGGACGGCGCGCACTCGGCCGCCTGCGGGCGCCGGATCAGAGAGCGGACGCTCGGTCAGGCCGGGAGCCCGGAGCCGGTGCCGCACGACCTGGCCGAGCTGATCGCCAAGGAGATCGCGGCGCACTGCGGCCACCGCCCGCTCAAGGCCTTCCGGATGGCCATGGGTTGGACCGTCGCCGAGGCGGTCCGGGCGGCGCACGACCTGGTCGAGCGGGAGAACCTGCGCAAGGTGGGGCTCACCGAACGCTCCTGGAAGGACTGGGAGGCGGGCAAGGCGCCGAGCCCGGAGTACCAGGACCTGCTGTGCCGCCTCCTGTCTACGGGCCCGGTCCAACTCGGGCTGGCCGCCGACTACACGCCCGGGTCGGCCTGGGCCGACAGGCCGGACAGTGCGACACTCCCAGCAGGACCCGCCGACGCGGGAGCGGGGCTGGAGGGGGTGACGGCCACGAAACGGCGAACCGCGCTCATGCTCACCGGGCTCGCCCTCGCGGCGCCCGCCACCGCCGCCCAGGTCCTCGACCAGGCCGCCGCCGAGGCACTGGAGTTCACGCGCCAGGCCGAGGCCAGCTCCCTGGGCGCCGGGACGCTCGACCACCTGGACCTCGCCGTCACCGACTTCAACGACGCCTACTCCATCAAGCCCCCGCAGCAGGTGTTCGCCGAGGCGCTGGACTACCGCCGCAAGGTGGACGCGCTGTTGAAGGCCCGACACACCCACGAGCAGGGCCGCGAACTGCTCGCCTACGCCGGGTGGCTCTCCGAACTCCTCGCCTGGCTCGCCCACGACCTCGGCAATCCCCGCGCCGGTCTCGCCTTCGCCAACGATTCCTTCGTCCACGGCCGGCAGGCCGGCCACGGCGAACTGTGCGCCTGGGCCATGGACGCCGCCGCCTCCATCAACCTGTACGAGCACCGCGCCGACCGGGCGCTCGCCGCCGCCCTCCGCGGCCTCACCCAGGCGCCGGCCACCCATCCGCTGACTGTCCGTCTCCACGCCCAGGCCGCCCGCGCGGCGGCGGCGGACGGCGACGCTGACGGCTTCACCGCCTCCCTACGTGCCGCCGAGGACGCCCACCGCTTCCTGCCCGTCCGGATGGCCCACCGCTTCGGCCTGGACCCGCTGCCGCTCGCCGACTACGCCCTCACCTCCTACCCGGCCACCGCCTACATCCGGCTCGGCCAGGCCGAGAACGCCCGAAGGCATGCCGAGCACGCCCTGCAGGTCTACGAGGCCGCCCCGGCCGCATCCCGCTCGCCCAGCCGCGAGGCCATCGCCCGCATCGACCTGGCACTCGCTCACGCCCAGCTCGGCGCCCCCGACGACGCCGTCGCCCTCGGCACTGAAGCACTCGGCTCCGACCGCGTGGTGGACTCCGTACGCAACCGCGCCACCGACCTCACCACCTACCTCGCCCGTCGCTACCCCGGCCACGGCCCCGCCGGTGAACTTCGCGAGCGCCTGTCCGCCCTGTCCACCCCGGTGTAGAAAGAGAGCTCATGCCCGAGCAGGACCGCGTCATCCAGATCCGCCGCCCCTACCTCGACCTGATCGCCGACGGCACCAAGACGATCGAGGTCCGCGTCGGCTACCCGAGCATGCGCAGGATCCACCCCGGCCAGGCCCTCGTCTTCGAGTCCGGCGGGACTCGCTGCCGTACCCAGGTCGTCAAGGTCACCGAGTACCCGACCTTCGAGGCGATGCTCGACGCCGAAGACAACGAGGCGATCGGCAGCGAGGGCATGGTTCGGGCCGAACTGCTCGCGGCCTGCCGCGAGATCTACCCGCCGGAGAAGGAAGCGCTCGGCGTCCTCGCGATCCACCTGCAGCTCACCCCCACCACCGAGGACGATGTTGCGCGCCGAGAGTGACCGTGCCCGGGTCGACGGGCGGCTCGTCGGGCCGAGCACGACCCGCAACGAATGACCCCCACAACGACGACGGGCGCGCCGGACACCTCGGAGGGTGACCGGCGCGCCCGCTCGAAGGCGTCACTCCCGGCCGCGCAGCCACTCCTCGACGATCTCGGCGGTGAGGGCCGAGTCCTCGCGGATCATCGACAGGTGGTCGGCGGCGACTCCGCGCACCTGGGCGCCCGGCACGAGGGGTTCGGCCTGGGCGCGCTGCTCGATGGGGGCCTCGTCGACGCCGGTCAGGGCGCGGTCGCAGGTGACGAGCAGGACGGGGGCCGTGGTGTGGTGGACCTCCAGGCGGTTGAGGAGGACCATCCAGCGGCCCATGGCGGACAGGCGGGAGTTGGTCAGCCGCACCGGCGAGTCGGCGCCGGTGAAGTTGAGCCGCATCATGCCGGTGTAGTCGGTGCCCTCGTCGGCGTTGTGCTGGAAGCTCAGCGTGTCGAAGAGGACGACGCCCGCCGGGCGGATGCCCCACGTGTGCTCCAGCAGGCCGGCCGCGGCGTAGGCGAAGGAGCCGCCGGAGGAGTGGCCGGCGAGGACGAACGGGTGGCCGTCGCTGGCGCGCAGGGCGCTCTCGGCGATCACCCGGGTGGCGACCTCGGGGGTGGCGGGCAGCCGCTCGCCGGTGGCGAAGCCGACCAGCGGGAGCGCCGACACCTCGCGCTCGCCGCGGAAGTGGGCGGCGAGCCGGGAGTACTGGTGCACGCCCGCGTTGGCCGTCGGCGCGCTGACGCAGATCAGCCGGGTCGGGCGGGGCCCCTCGGCGAGGCGGGTCGCCCAGGGCAGGTCCTCCAGTTCGGCGGTCGCTTCGAAGGTGGGCCGCAGGGCGGCGACGGTGGCGAGCATGCGCTGGGCCTCGGGCACCTTGCCGTTGGCCAGGGCGTCGGTGAACAGGCGCTCCAGGGAGTCGAGTTCGGGTTCACCGCTGGAGACGAGGACGGGTGCCCCCTCGCCGTCCTCGGTGCGCTGGTTGGCGAGCTCGCTGCGGATCCAGGTGGCGAGCTCGACGGGCGAGCGGCTGTCGAAGACGACGGTGGCGGGCATCCGCAGGCCGGTGACGGCGGCGATCCGGTTGCGCAGTTCGACGGCGGTGAGCGAGTCGAACCCGAGCTCGTAGAAGTCGCGTTCGGCGTCGACGGCCTCCGGGGAGGGGTGGCCGAGGACGGCGGCGGCTTCGGCGCGGACGGTGTCGACGAGGTAGCGCATGCGGTCGCGCTCGTTCAGGTCGAGCAGCTGCCGGGTGAAGTCGGCGGCCGCGTCGGCACCGCCGGCGCCGGCGCCGGAGGCGGTGCGCCGGGCGGCGCGCCGGGCGGCGCGGACGAGTCCGCGGAACAGCGGCGGCACGTCGCCCTGGGGGCGCATGCCCCCGGCGGCCAGGCCCATCGGGATGACGAGCGGTTCGGCGGAGCCGAGGGCGGCCTCGAACAGGGCGAGGCCCTGCTCGACGGAGAGCGGCGGGATGCCGCCGGACTGCATGCGCCGCATGTCGGTCTCGCTGAGCTCGCTGGTCATGCCCGCCTCCTGGGCCCACGGGCCCCAGGCGAGCGAGGTGCCGGCGAGGCCGAGCGACCTTCGGTGGTCGATCAGGGTGTCCAGGAAGGCGTTGGCCGCGGCGTAGTTGCCCTGGCCGGGGCTGCCCATGACGCCCGCGATGGACGAGAAGACGGCGAACTGGGCGAGGCCGAGGTGGCGGGTGAGCTCGTGGAGCTGCCAGACGGCGTCGACCTTGGGCCGCAGGACGGCCGACAGGCGCTCGGGGGTGAGCGCGGTGACGATGCCGTCGTCCAGCACACCGGCCGTGTGGATGACGGCGGTGAGCGGGTGCTCGGCGGGGATGCCGGCGAGCAGCGCCTCGGTGGCGGCGCGGTCGGCGGTGTCGCAGGCGACGACACGGGCCTCGGCGCCGAGGGCCGCCAGGTCGGCGAGGAGTTCGGCCGCGCCGGGGGCGTCCGGGCCGCGCCGGCTGGTGAGCAGCAGGTGGCGGGCGCCGGTGACGGCGAGGCGGCGGGCGAGGTGGCGGCCGAGGGCGCCGGTGCCGCCGGTGATCAGGACGGTGCCGTCGGGGTCGCGCTCCACGGGCATCGTGAGGACGGTCCGCTTGTCCGGGTCCCCGGCGGTGCGGGCGTCGCGGATGTCGCGCGCGGCGACGGGCGGCGCGGTGAGTTCGCCGCGTCCGGCGAGGGCGGCGAGTTCCGCGAGGATCGCGGCGGTCTCGTCGGCCTCCGGTGCGGGCAGGTGGGCGAAGGCGTCGGCGTCGAGGACGAGGTCGGTGCCCGCCGCCGCACGCCCGAGGAGTCGCTCCGGCGGCAGGCCGTGGCCGAGCAGGGTCTCGCGCAGGCCGTCGGGGGCCGTGGCGGAGACGTCGGCGCCGAGGAGCAGGGCGAGCTGGACGGCGGCGGTGGCCGGTCCGGTGGCCGTGGCGTGCACGTGGACGGTCCAGCCGGTCCGGCCGGCCTGAGCGGCCGGGCCGCCGAGGGCCTGGCGGGCGGGGACGAAGTCGGCGGCCAGGGCGGCGGCGGCCCCGAAGGACCAGCCGGCGGGCAGCGGGGCCAGCAGGCGCCGGTCGGCGACCGCCTTCGGCCCGGCGGCCAGCACGCCGAACACCTCGTCGCCCGGGCGCAGGTCCGGCACGCCGTCACCGACCGCCGTCACCACGCCGGCCGCGCCGGTGCCGTGTCCGTGAACCGCGGCGGCCTTCACGGCGACGGCGACCTGCCCGGTCGCGGGCGGCCCGGCCGCCTCGGGCGACGGGACCAGGGCCACGTCCTCGGCGACGTCCAGCCGCCACGGCGTGCCCGCCGGGGGCAGCAGCCCCGCGGCGTCCGCGAGCCGGGCCAGCCGGCCCACCCGCAGGGCGCCGCCGCGGACGGCGAACTGGGCCTCGCCGTCGGCCAGCAGGCCGGGCAGCAGCGGCAGCACCGCGGCCACGTCCTCGGTCCGTTCGACGTCGAGCAGGGCGAAGCGGCCGGGGTGCTCGGAGTTCGCGGTGCGGGCCAGGCCCCAGGCGGCGCCGCCGGGCAGGTCGCGGACGGTCTCGCCGTCGGCGGCCCGGACGGCGCCCCGGGTCACGAACACCAGCCGGGAGGCGGCGGCGCGGTCGTCGGCCAGCCAGTCCTGGACGAGGGCGAGCACGCGCGTGGTGTGCGCGTGGACGGCCTCGGGGACGTCGCCGGCCGGGCCGTCCAGGGCGACCAGGACGAGGTCGGGCACCGGGCGGCCGAGGTCCGCGAGAGTCGCGGCCGAGGATCCCGTGCCGTAGGCGTCCCGGCCGAGCGCGGTGCAGCTCGGCGTCGTGGCGGCGGGCGGCGTGGCCGGGGCGGGGACCCACTCGATCCGGAACAGCGGGTCGCGGCCGGTGCGGGCGGCGGCAGCGGCGGCCTGCGGGGCGCGCAGGACGACCGAGCCGACCGTCAGCACCGCGCCGCCCGCCGGGTCGGTGGCGGTGACGGACACCGTGTCCTCCCCGAGGCGGGCGACGCGCACCCGCAGGGCGGCCGCTCCCCCGGCGTGCAGGGCCACGCCCTGCCAGGCCCGGGGCTGCGGCAGCTGCTCCTCGGTGCCGACGCCGATCAGGACGGCGGCGTGCAGGGCGGCGTCGAGCAGGGCCGGGTGGAGGCCGAAGTAGCGGGCGTCATCGGCGGGTTCGCCGTCGAGCTCGACCTCGGCGAACACCTCCTCGCCGCGCAGCCAGGCGGCGCGCAGCCCCCGGAACGCCGGGCCGCGCCCGGGCTCGCGGTAGAAGCCGTCCAGGTCGACGGCGAGCGCGCCGGCTGGCGGCCAGGCCGCCTGGGCGTAGTCCGGCAGGTCGGTGTCCTGGGGCACGAGGGTGCCGGTGGCGCAGCGCGTCCACGGCTCGTCGGGGGCGGCGTCGCCGGGGCGGGCGTAGCAGGCCACCGGGCGGGCGCCGGTGTCGTCGGGCGCGCCGACGCGCACCTGCACGACGGGTTCGTCGTCCTCGGCGAGCGGCAGCGGGTCGCCGAGCGTCAGCTCCGCGATCCTGCCGCAGCCGACCTGGTCGCCGGCCCGGACGGCCAGTTCGACGAGGGCGGCGGCGGGGAAGGCGAGCCGGCCGCCGATCCGGTGGTCGAGCAGCCACGGGTGGACGCGCAGGGCGAGACGGCTGGTGAACAGCACGCCGTCGGTGTCGTCGGCGAGCGGCACCGCGGCGCCGAGCAGCGGGTGGTCGGCCGGGACGAGGCCGACGGAGGCGACGTCGCCGGAGAGGGCGGCCGGGCGCGGCCAGTAGCGGCGGTGGTCGAAGGCGTAGGTGGGCAGGTCGACCCGGCGGGCGCCGGTGCCGTCGAACAGGGCCGCCCAGTCGACCGGGACGCCGGCCGTGTGGAGTGCGGCGAGGGCGGTGAGCAGGGTGCGCTCGTCGGCGCGGTCCTTGCGCAGGGCGGCGGCGCGGACGCAGTCCGCGTCCTCGCCGAGGCTCTGGTCGGCGAGGGCGGTGAGGACGCCGTCGGGGCCGAGTTCGAGGAAGGCGGTCGCGCCGGCCTCGCGCAGGGCGCGGACTCCGTCGGCGAAGCGGACGGCCTCGCGGACGTGGCGCACCCAGTAGTCGGGGCTGGTGAACTCCCCGCCCAGCGCGCCCGTCAGGTTGGAGACCAGTGGGATCGACGGGGTGCCGTAGGAGAGGCCGTCGAGGACGGTGCGGAAGTCCTCCAGCATCGGGTCCATCAGCGGCGAGTGGAAGGCGTGGGACACCCGCAGGCGGGACGTCCGGCGGTCGGCGAAGTGCGCCTCGATCGCCGCCACCGCTTCGAGAGAGCCCGAGACGACGACGGAGGCCGGACCGTTGACGGCCGCGATCGAGACGAACTCGGTGAGCAGCGGCAGGACTTCGTCCTCCGTCGCCTGCACGGCGAGCATCGCGCCGCCGGACGGCAGCGCCTGCATCAGCCGGCCGCGCGCCGCCACCAGGGCGCACGCGTCGCCGAGCGAGAACACCCCGGCCACATGCGCGGCCGCGATCTCGCCGATCGAGTGGCCCGCGACGAAGTCCGGCCGCAGGCCCAGGGATTCCACCAGCCGGTACAGCGCCACCTCGACCGCGAACAGCGCGGCCTGGGCGTACGAGGTCCGGTTCAGCAGCTCCGCGTCCTCGCCCCACACGACCGCGCGCAGCGGCTGGTCCAGGTGCTCGTCCAGCACCGCGCACACCGCGTCGAAGGCGTCCGCGAACACCGGGAAGCGCGCGTACAGTTCCCGGCCCATGCCGAGGCGCTGCGAGCCCTGGCCGGAGAACAGGAAGGCCGTCGAGCGGTCCGCCGCGACGCCGCGGGCCACCTCCGTCAGGCCCTCGCTGCACGCGAGCAGCACGGCCCGGTGCTCGAAGGCGGAGCGTCCGGCGGCGAGCGAGAACCCGATGTCCAGCGGGGAGAGTTCGAGCGCGCAGGCGCGGGCGAGGTGGGTCTCCAGCGCGTCCTCGGAGCGGCCGGAGAGCACCCACGGGACGACGGCGGGCAGCACCCGCTGGTCGTCGGTGGGCTCGGCCGCGGCGGGCGCCTGTTCGAGGATCACGTGCGCGTTGGTGCCGCTGATCCCGAACGAGGACACCCCGGCGCGCCAGGGCCGGTCGACCTCGGGCCACGGCCGCGCCTCGGTGAGCAGGTCGATCGAGCCCGCCGTCCAGTCCACGACGGCGGACGGCCGGTCGATGTGCAGGGACTTCGGCAGCACGCCGTGCCGCATGGCGAGCACGGTCTTGATCACTCCGGCGACCCCGGCGGCGGCCTGGGTGTGGCCGATGTTCGACTTCAGCGAGCCGAGCAGCAGCGGCCGTTCGCGGTTCCTGCCGTAGGTGGCGAGGAGCGCCTGGGCCTCGATCGGGTCGCCGAGGGCGGTGCCGGTGCCGTGGCCCTCGACGGCGTCGACCTCGGCGGCGGACAGTCCGGCGCTCGCGAGGGCCTGGCGGATGACGCGCTGCTGGGACGGGCCGTTGGGCGCGGTGATGCCGTTCGAGGCGCCGTCCTGGTTGACGGCGCTGCCCCGCACGACGGCGAGCACCGGGTGCCCGTTGCGGCGCGCGTCGGACAGCCGCTCCAGGACGACCATGCCGACGCCCTCGGACCAGTTGGTGCCGTCGGCGGCGTCCGAGTAGGCCTTGCAGCGGCCGTCCGCGGCGAGGCCGTTCTGGACGGTGAAGCCGGCGAAGCTCACCGGCGTGGTCATCACCGTCACGCCGCCGGCGAGCGCGAGTCCGCACTCGCCGTTGCGGAGCGCCTGGGCGGCCCAGTGCAGGGCGACCAGGGACGAGGAGCACGCGGTGTCGACGGTGACGGCCGGGCCCTCCAGGCCGAGCGTGTAGGAGATGCGGCCGGA
Source organism: Kitasatospora sp. NPDC057936 (assembly GCF_042887525.1). Taxonomy (NCBI): domain Bacteria; kingdom Bacillati; phylum Actinomycetota; class Actinomycetes; order Kitasatosporales; family Streptomycetaceae; genus Kitasatospora; species Kitasatospora sp. NPDC057936. Next base: position 12,424 of record NZ_JBHVPD010000028.1, on the reverse strand, counting down.
CAGGACGCTCGACGCGAGGCCGGTGCCGGCGTGGCCGCCGATGTCCTCGCGCGAGTTCATCATGAGCGTCGCGTAGTCGAGGCCGTTGGTGCCGACGAAGACGCCGGTGCGGCTGCCGCCGAGCCGCTGCGGGTCGACCCCCGCGCGCTCCAGGGCCTCCCAGGAGGTCTCCAGGAGGAGGCGCTGCTGGGGGTCCATCGCGAGGGCCTCGCGCGGCGAGATGCCGAAGAAGGAGGCGTCGAAGTCGGCGACGGCGTCGATGAAGCCGCCTTCCAGGGTGGCGCTGCGGCCGCGGCCGTCGCGGTCGCCGACGAGCAGGGTCCGCAGGTCCCAGCCGCGGTCCTCGGGGAAGCCGGCGATGCCGTCGCCGCCCTCGGAGACCAGGCGCCACAGCTCGTCGGGCGAGGTGACGCCGCCGGGCAGGCGGCAGGCCATGCCGACGATCACGATCGGGTCGGCGTCGTCGGCCGCGGCCCGCGGGGCGGGCAGCAGCGGGTCGGCGGGGGTGTCGAGGAGCTCGGCCAGCAGGTGCTCGGCGAGGGCCTGGGCGGTCGGGTAGTCGTAGACGGAGGTGGCGGGGAGCTTGAGGCCGGTGGCCGCGCCGAGCCGGGCGGGCAGCTCGACGGCGGTCAGCGAGTCGAAGCCGAGGTCGCGGAACTTGCGGTCCGGGGCGACGGCGGAGCGGTCGGCGTAGCCGAGCACGGCGGCGACGTGGGTGCGGACGAGGTCGGTGAGCAGGGCGGTGCGCTCGGCCGGGGTGAGGGCGCGCAGGCGGCCGGTGAGCTCGGAGGCGGCGCTCGCGTAGTCGCGGCGGGCCGCGGCGGCGGCCTCAAGGGCGGGCCGGGCGGCCGGGAGGTCCCGCAGCAGCGGGTTGCCGCGCAGGCCGACCAGGCTCTCCAGGACCTGCGGCTGCGTCAGGTCGAGCAGCACGAGCGCCGGGGCCGGGCGGGTGACGGCCTGGCGCAGCGCGGCCAGGGCGAGCTCGGGGTGCAGGGCGGGGACGGCGGCGCGCTGGGTGCGGCCGTCCTCCTCGGCCGGGGCGCCCGCGTCGGGGCCGGTGTACTCGGCGCCGATCCAGGCGCCCCAGGCGATCGAGGTGGCGGGCAGGCCCTCGGCGCGGCGGCGCTGGGCGAGCGCGTCCAGGACGGCGGCCGGGCCGGCCAGGGTGGCGCGGCCGGGGGTGCCGACGGCGCCCGCGACGGAGGAGCAGAGCACGAAGGCCGTCAGGTCGAGGCCGCGGGTCAGCTCGTCGAGGTGGAGGGCGGCCCCGGCGCGGACCCGGTGGACGGCGGCGAGGCGCTCGGGCGTCAGGTCGTCGAGGACGCCGTCGTCGACCGTGCCCGCCGCGTGGACGACGGCGGTGAGCGGGGCGTCGGCGGGGATCGCGGCCAGCAGGGCGGCGAGGGCCTCGCGGTCGGCGACGTCGCAGGAGGTGATCGTCACGGCGGCGCCCAGGCCGCTCAGCTCCTCGGCGAGGTCGGCGGCGCCGGGGGCGTCGGGGCCGCGGCGGCTCGCCAGCAGCAGGTGGCTCGCGCCCGCGGCGGCGAGCTGCCGGGCCACCGCGGCGCCCCGGCCGCCGGTGCCCCCGGTGATCAGCACCGTGCCCGGGGTCGCCCCCGGTGTCCAGCCCGCGTCGGCTGCGCCGGCCGGGGCCGGGACCAGGCGGCGGGCGTGGACGGCGGCCGTGCGGATCGCGATCTGGTCCTCGGCGTCCGAGCCGTCCGGGCCGTCCGCGCCGGCGAGGACGGCGGCCAGCCGGCGCACCGCGGTCTGGTCCGGTGCCCCGGGCAGGTCGACGAGGCCGCCCCACTGCTGGGGGTGCTCCAGCGCGGCGACCCGGCCGAGGCCCCACACGGCGGCCTGCTCGGGCGCGGTCGGCACGTCGGTGCGGGCCACGGCGACCGCGCCGCGCGTCAGGCTCCACAGCGGCGCGGTGACGTCCGCGTCGCCCAGGGCTTGCAGGAGGGCGAGGGTCACCGCGGCCGGGTCGGTGCCGCGGCCGAGCGCGAGGAGGGACAGGACGCCGGTGAACGGGCGCCCGGTCGAGGGCAGTTCCCGCAGCAGCGCGGCGAGCTCGGCGCGCTGCGGGGCGGGCACGGACAGGAGCAGGGCGTCCGGTCCGACGGCCTCGCAGGCCGCCTCCGTCCACGCCTCGTCGCCGTCCTCGGCCGGCGTGACCACCAGCCACGGGCCGGAGGGCCGGGCCGTCGAGCCGCCCGGCAGCGCGCGCCAGGACTCGTGGAAGCGCAGCGCGTCCAGCAGGGACTGGTCGCGGTGGTGGCGCCGCCAGGCGGACAGGGCGGGGAGCACCGCGCCGAGCGCGTCGCCGTCCACGGCGAGGTCGGCGGCCAGCGCGTCCAGGTCCTCGCCCTCGACGGCGGCCCAGAAGCGGGCGTCCAGCGGGTCGTCCTGCACGGCGGCGCCGGGGCCGGCGGCCGGGGCGTACGTCTGCGGCCAGTAGCGCTCGCGCTGGAAGGCGTACGTCGGGAGGTCGGTGCGGCGGGCGCCGGTGCCGTCGAACAGGCGTGCCCAGTCGACGGGCACGCCGACGACATGGAGACGGGCCAGCGCGGTCAGCAGGACGGTCTCCTCGGGACGGCCACGGCGGCCGGCCGGCTCGACGACGGCCTCCGGGGCGTCCGCGAGGGTCTGACGGACGGCCGGGGCGAGGGCCGCGTCGGGGCCGAGTTCCAGGAAGTCGGTCGCACCGGCGGCGTGCAGCGTGCGGATACCGTCGGCGAAGCGGACGGCCTCGCGGACGTGGCGCACCCAGTAGTCGGGGGTGGTGACGTCGCCGTCCAGGGAACCGGCCAGGTTGGAGACCAGCGGGATCGAAGGGGCGCCGTAGGCAAGCCCGTTGAGGACGGTGCGGAAGTCCTCCAGCATCGGGTCCATCAGCGGCGAATGGAACGCGTGCGAGACCTTGAGCCGCGTGGTCCGCCGGTCGGCGAAGTGCTGCTCGATCGCCGCCACCGCTTCGAGAGAGCCCGAGACGACGACGGAGGTCGGACCGTTGACGGCCGCGATCGACACGAAGTCACCCAGCAGCGGCAGGACTTCGTCCTCCGAAGCCTGCACGGCGAGCATCGCGCCACCCTCCGGCAACGCCTGCATCAGCCGGCCGCGAGCACTCACCAGCGTGCAGGCGTCCTCCAGCGAGAACACCCCGGCGACGTGCGCGGCCGCGATCTCGCCGATCGAGTGGCCCGCGACGAACTCGGCCCGCACACCCAGCGATTCGACGAGCCGGTACAGCGCCACCTCGACTGCGAACAGCCCGGCCTGGGCGAACTCCGTCCGGTTGACCAGCTCCTCGTCCGAGCCCCACACCACCTCGCGGACGGGCAGATCGAACTGCGCGCACACCGCATCGAAGGCCTCGGCGAACACGGGGAAGCGGGCGTACAATTCCTGCCCCATTCCCAGGCGTTGGGCGCCCTGTCCGGAGAACAGCAGTGCCGTCCTGCGCTCGCCGTCGGCGACGCCCCTGGCCACCTCGGCGCCGTCCAGCAGCACCGCCCGGTGCGCGAACCGCGACCGCCCGGCGGCCAGCGAGAGGCCGACGTCGACCGGCGAGGCGTCCAGCCCGACCAGTCGTGCGAGCTGCGCGTCCAGCGCGGCCTCCGACTTGCCCGCCGGCACCCACGGCACCACGCCCGGCGCCACCGACGGCTCCGGCGCGGGGGCCTCGGCCGGCGGCGCCTGCTCGACGATCACGTGCGCGTTGGTGCCGCTGATCCCGAAGGCCGACACGCCCGCGCGGCGCGGCCGGCCGGTCTGCGGCCACTCCTCCGCCCGCGTGAGCAGCCGGATGTCACCGGCCGTCCAGTCGACGTGCGAGGACGGCGCGTCCACGTGCAGCGTGCGGGGCAGCACACCGTGCTGCATCGACAGCACGGCCTTGATCACGCCCGCCGCGCCGGCCGCGGCCTGGGTGTGGCCGATGTTGGACTTCAGCGAGCCGAGCAGCAGCGGGCGTTCGCGCTCCTGCCCGTAGGTCGCGAGGAGGGCCTGGGCCTCGATCGGGTCGCCCAGGGTCGTGCCCGTGCCGTGGCCCTCGACGAAGTCGACGTCCGCCGCCGACAGGCGCGCGTTGGCGAGGGCCTGGCGGATGACGCGCTGCTGGGACGGGCCGTTGGGGGCGGTGAGGCCGTTGGAGGCACCGTCCTGGTTGACGGCGCTGCCGCGCACGACGGCCAGCACCGGGTGCCCGTTGCTGCGGGCGTCCGAGAGGCGCTCCAGCACCAGCACGCCGGCGCCCTCCGACCAGCCCGTCCCGTCCGCGCCGTCCGCGAAGGCCTTGCAGCGCCCGTCCGGGGCCAGCCCGCCCTGCCGGGTGAAGCCGGGGAAGCCGAGCGAGGACGACATCACGGTGACGCCGCCCGCCAGGGCCAGGGTGCACTCACCGCTGCGCAGGGACTGCGCGGCCAGGTGCATCGCCACCAGGGAGGAGGAGCACGCCGTGTCGACGGTGACCGCCGGGCCCTCCAGGCCGAAGGTGTAGGAGATCCGGCCGGAGACCACGCTCGCGGCCAGGCCCGTGCTCGCGTGGCCCTCGATGTCCTCCCGGGCGTTCATGACGAGCGTCAGGTAGTCCTGGCCGCCGGTGCCGACGAAGACACCGGTCCGGCTGCCGCGCAGCGCCGTCGGGTCGATCCCGGCGCGCTCGATGGCCTCCCAGGACGTCTCCAGCAGGAGCCGCTGCTGCGGGTCCATGGCGAGGGCCTCGCGCGGCGAGATGCCGAAGAAGGAGGCGTCGAAGTCGGCCACCCCGTGCAGGAAGCCGCCCTTGGCGGTGGCGCTGCGCCCCCGGTCGCCGGGGCCGCCGCCGAGCAGGGTGTCGAGGTCCCAGCCGCGGTCGGTCGGGAAGTCGGAGATGCCCTCGCGGCCCTCGGCGACCAGCGCCCACAGCTCCTCGGGCGTGCCGATCCCGCCGGGCAGGCGGCAGGCCATGCCGACGATCGCGATCGGGTCGTCGGCGGTGGCGGCGGCCGCCGCGGCCGGGGCGAGCGGCTCGTCGTGCTGCCCGAGCACCTCCGCGAGGACGAGGTCGGCGATCGCGGCGGGGGTCGGGTGGTCGAAGACCAGGGTGGCGGGCAGGCGCAGGCCGGTGACGGCGGTCAGGCGGTTGCGCAGTTCGAGTGCCGTGAGGGAGTCGATGCCGAGGTCGTGGAAGTCGCGGTCGGCGGCGACGGCCTGCGGCGAGGCGTGGCCGAGGACGCCGGCGGCCTCGGTGCGGACCAGGTCGACGACGTGGCGCAGGCGGTCGGCCTCGCGCAGCTCGTAGAGGCGGGCGGCGAGCGCGGCCACCGCGCCGGTGCGGCCGCCGGAGGACTCCGCCGTGCGGCGGGCGCCGCGGACGAGGCCGCGCAGCAGCGCGGGCACGGTGCCGGGCATCCGGGCCGGGCCGGTGGCGCGGCCGATGGGGACGAGGTAGGGCTCGTCGGTTCCCATGGCGGCGTCGAGCAGGGCGAGGCCCTGTTCCTCCGTGAGGGGCGGGACTCCGGTGGCCCGGATGCGGTGCAGGTCGGCCTCGGTGAGCGTGCCCGTCATGCCGGCCGTCGGCACCCAGGCGCCCCAGCCCAGGGACTGGGCGGCCAGGCCCTGTTGACGGCGCCAGACGGCAAGCGCGTCGAGGTAGACGTTGGCTGCCGCGTAGTTGCCCTGGCCGGCCGTACCCATCACGCCCGAGATGGACGAGAAGAGGACGAAGGCCTTGAGGTCCTGGTCCTTCGTCAGCTCGTGCAGGTTCCAGGCGGCATCGACCTTGGGACGGAGGACGGCCGACAGGCGCTCGGGGGTCAGCGCGGTGACGATGCCGTCGTCCAGCACACCGGCCGCGTGCACGACACCCGTGATCGTCCGACCGCCCAGGGCCTGCGCAAGCGCCTCGCGGTCGGCCGCGTCACAAGCCACGACCTCCGCACGGGCACCCAGCCCCGCCAGCTCCTCCACCAGCTCGGACGCGCCACCACGGCGGCTCAGCAACAGCAGCTCCCGCACGCCGTGTTCGGCGACGAGATGCCGGGCGACGAGACGGCCCAGACCGCCGGTGCCACCCGTGATCACCACGGTGCCCGTGCCCCAGCCCTTCGAGGGTTCGCCAGGAGCCACCCGGTCCAGCCGGCCCACTCGGACGGCTCCGGCACGCGCAGTGAACTGGAAGTCGCCGCCGTCCAATTGGGCGCAGAGGACGGGCAGCGCCGCCTCGACGTCCGACGCACGCTCGACGTCGAGCAGGGCGAACCGGCCCGGGTTCTCCGCCTCGGCCGCCCGGACGAGACCCCAGACCGCGCCGCCGACGAGGTCCGCGACCTCGCCGCCCGGCACCGCGCCCCGGGTGACGAACACCAGGCGGCCGTCGGCGAAGCGCGGCTCGGCCAGCCACTCCTGCACCAGGCCCAGCGCCCACGCCGTCACCTCGTGCGCCTGCTCGGGCGTCGAACCGCCCGCCACCGGCACGAGCACGACCTCCGGCACCGCTCCCGTCACGTCGGCGAGCGACGGCACGTCCTCGCCCAGCGTGACGGCCCGCACGGGCGCGGTGGCGCGCGCCGGTACGTCCACCCAGTCGAGCCGCAGCAGCGCCCCGGCCAGGTCGGCTCGCTCGGCCACGGCGGCCGGCTCGCCCAGCGTCAGCGACCCGGCCGACAGCACGGGACCGCCCGCCGCGTCGGCGACCTCCACGGACACCGCGTCCTCGCTCGCCCTCGCGACCCGCAGCCGCACGACGGCCGCACCGGTCGCGTGCAGCGCCACGTCGCGCCAGTCCGTGGGCACCAGCCGCGCGCCGTCGTCCGCCCCAATGAGGGCGGCGATCTGGACGGCCGCCTCCAGCAGCGCCGGATGCAGCCCGTACGGCGCCGCGTCCTCGGCCCGCCCCGGCAGGACGGCCTCCGCGAACACCTCGTCGCCCCGCCGCCACACCGCCTGCAGCGTGCGGAACGCCGGGCCGTGGTCCAGCGGGTCGTGGCAGGACGCCGGATCCACCGCCACCGCGTCCACCGGGGGCCACGCGGAGGCGTCGAAGTCGTCTTCCCGCTCGCCCACGGCCAGCGTGCCGGTGGCGTGACAGGTCCACGGGCCGTCCACGGCCTCCGCCGGCCGGGCGTAGCAGCTCAGAGAACGCGTCCCGGCCTCGTCCGGCGCGCCGACCGCCAGCTGGACGACGACGGCGCCGTCCTCGGGCAGCACCAGCGGCTCGGCCGGCGTCAGCCGCTCGACCCGGTCGCAGGCCACCTGGTCGGCGGCCCGGACGGCCAGCTCCAGGAACCCCGTCGGCGGGAACACGGCCACGCCGCCCACCCGGTGGTCGCCCAGCCACGGCTGCGCCTTCAGCGACAGCCGGCCGGTCAGCAGCACGCTGCCCGAGTCGGCCGGGGAGACCACCGCGCCCAGCAGCGGGTGCTCGGCCGACTGCAGGCCCGCGCCGGTGACGTCGCCCGTGTGCGCGGCCTGGGCGGGCCAGTAGCGCTCGTGCTGGAAGGCGTACGTCGGCAGGTCGGTGCGGCGGGCGCCGGTGCCGTCGAACAGCCGGGCCCAGTCGACAGGCACGCCGGTGACGTGCAGGCGGGCGAGGGCGGTGACGAGGGTGTGCTCCTCGGGCCGGTCGCGGCGCAGCGCGGGGACGGCGACGCGGTCGGCGCCCTCGTCGAGGTTCTGCACGGCGAGGGCGGTGAGCACGCCACCGGGGCCGAGCTCCAGGTAGTCCGTGGCACCGGCTGCGTCGAGGGCGAGGATCCCGTCGGCGAAGCGGACGGCCTCGCGGACGTGGCGCACCCAGTAGTCGGGGGTGGTGACGTCCTCGCCGCCGAGCTCACCGGTGAGGTTGGAGACCAGCGGGATCGAAGGGGCCTGGTACGTCAGTCCGTTGAGGACCTCGCGGAAGTCCGCCAGCATCGGATCCATCAGCGGGGAGTGGAACGCGTGCGAGACCTTCAGCCGCGTGGTCTTGCGGTCGGCGAAGTGCGCCTCGATCGCCGCCACCGCTTCGAGAGAGCCCGAGACGACGACGGAGGTCGGACCGTTGACGGCCGCGATCGACACGAAGTCGCGCAGCAGCGGCAGGACTTCGTCCTCCGAAGCCTGCACGGCCAGCATCGCGCCACCGGAAGGCAGCGCCTGCATCAGACGCCCACGAGCACTCACCAGCGTGCAGGCGTCCTCCAGCGAGAACACCCCGGCCACATGCGCAGCCGCGATCTCACCGATCGAGTGCCCGGCCACGAACTCGGCCCGCACGCCTAGCGATTCGACGAGCCGGTACAACGCCACCTCGACCGCGAACAACGCGGCCTGGGCGAACTCCGTCCGGTCCAGCAGCTCCTCGTCCGAACCCCACACCACATCGCGGACGGGCAGATCGAACTGCGCACACACCGCGTCGAACGCCTCCGCGAACACCGGGAACCGGGCATACAACTCCCGCCCCATCCCCAGCCGCTGCGACCCCTGCCCCGAGAACAGCAGCGCGAGCCGCCGCTCTCCCGCCGTGCCACGCGCCACCTCGGCGCCGTCCAGCAGCACCGCCCGGTGCCCGAACCGCGACCGCCCGGCCAGCGACAACCCGACGTCCGCCGACGAGCCGGCCACCCCGGCGAGCCCGGCCAGTTGCGCGTCCAGCGCGTCCTCCGACGCTCCCGAGACCACCCATGGCACCACGCCGGGCACCGAGCCCGGCGCCTCCGCGCCATCCACGACAGGCGCCTGCTCGACGATCACGTGGGCGTTCGTCCCGCTGATCCCGAACGACGAGATCCCGGCCCGGCGAGGGTGCCCGGCCTCGGGCCACTCGCGCGCCTCCGTCAGGAGCTCCACCGCGCCGGCCGACCAGTCGACGTGCGAGGACGGCGCGTCGACGTACAGCGTCTTCGGCAGCACGCCCGCCCGCATCGCCTCCACCATCTTGATCACGCCCGCGACCCCGGCCGCCGCCTGGGTGTGCCCGAGGTTGGACTTCACCGAGCCGAGGAACAGCGGGAGTTCACGCTCCTGCCCGTACGTGGCGAGCAGCGCCTGCGCCTCGATCGGGTCCCCGAGCGTCGTTCCCGTGCCGTGCGCCTCGACGGCGTCGACCTCTCCCGCCGACAGCCCCGCGTTCGCCAGCGCCTGCCGGATGACGCGCTGCTGGGACGGGCCGTTGGGGGCGGTGAGACCGTTGGAGGCGCCGTCCTGGTTGACGGCGCTGCCGCGCACGACGGCCAGCACCGGGTGCCCGTTGCTGCGGGCGTCCGAGAGCCGCTCCAGCACCAGCACGCCGGCGCCCTCCGACCAGCCCGTCCCGTCCGCACCGTCCGCGAACGCCTTGCAGCGCCCGTCCGTCGCGAGCCCGCCCTGCCGGGTGAAGCCGAGGAAGCTCATCGGTGTGGACAGGACGGTCACGCCGCCGGCCAGGGCCAGGGTGCACTCGCCGCTGTTCAGGGACTGCGCGGCCAGGTGCATCGCCACGAGCGAGGAGGAGCAGGCGGTGTCGATCGTGAGCGCCGGGCCCTCCAGGCCGAAGCAGTAGGACACCCGGCCCGAGATCACGCTGTTGGCCAGCCCGGTGCTCGCGTGGCCCTCCACCTCCTCCCGGGAGTTCATCACCAGCGAGGCGTAGTCCTGGCCCGTCGTGCCGACGAAGACGCCGGTCCGGCTGCCGCGCAGCGCGGTCGGGTCGATGCCCGCCCGCTCGAAGGCCTCCCAGGACGTCTCCAGCAGCAGGCGCTGCTGCGGGTCCATCGCGAGGGCCTCGCGCGGCGAGATGCCGAAGAAGCCCGCGTCGAAGTCCCCGAGGCCGGCGAGGAAGCCGCCCTGGCGGGTGGCGCTCACGCCGTGGCCGGTGCCGAAGAGCGCGTCGAGGTCCCAGCCGCGGTCGGTCGGGAAGTCGGTGATGCCGTCGCGGCCCTCGCTCAGGAGCCGCCAGAGGTCCTCGGGGGTCCGCACGCCGCCCGGCAGGCGGCAGGCAATGCCGACGATCGCGATCGGCTCCCCGGCGTCGGCGGTGGTGGCCACCGGGGCCGCCACGTCGTCCTCATCGTCGAGGAGGTCCCCGAGTAGGTGCGCGGCGAGGGCGTGCGGGGTCGGGTAGTCGAAGACCATGGTCGCCGGCAGCCGCAGCCCGGTGACGTCGGCAAGGCGGTTGCGCAGCTCGATCGCGGTGAGGGAGTCGAAGCCGAGGTCCCGGAACTCGCGCGCGGGGTCGACCGCCTGGCCCGAGGCGTGGCCGAGGACGCCGGCGGCCTCCGCGCGGACGAGGTCGACGAGGTGGCGCAGGCGGTCGCCCTCGCGCAGCTCGTGCACGCGGGCGGCGAGGGCCGTGCCGGTGGTGCTCACGGCGGTACGGCGCCCGGCGGGCAGGAGGGCGCGGAACATCGTCGGCACCTCGCCGCGCGGGCGGGCGCCGGAGGCCATGCGGCCGGTCGCGACCAGGTACGGCTCGTCGACGGCCATCGCGGCGTCGAGCAGCGCGAGACCGTCCTCCTCGGTCAGGGGCGGGACGCCGGAGGAGCGGATGCGGTGCAGGTCGGCCTCGGTGAGCGTGCCCGTCATGCCGGCGGTCGGCACCCACGCGCCCCAGCCGAGGGACTGGGCGGGCAGGCCGTTCTGACGGCGCCGGACGGCAAGCGCGTCGAGGTAGACGTTCGCCGCCGCGTAGTTGCCCTGGCCGGCACTGCCCAGGACACCGGAGATGGACGAGAAGAGGACGAAGGCCTTGAGGTCCTGGTCCTTGGTCAGCTCGTGCAGGTTCCACGCCGCGTCGACCTTGGGACGCAGGACGGCAGCGAGTCGCTCGGGCGTCAGTGCGCTCACGACGCCGTCGTCCAGCACACCGGCCGCGTGCACGACGCCCGTGATCGTCCGGCCCTTCAGGGCCTCGGCGAGCGCCTCGCGGTCGGCGGCGTCACAGGCCACGACCTCGACGTCGGCGCCCAGCTCGCGCAGGTCCTCCAGCCACACACCGACGCCCCCGCGGCGGCTCAGCAACAGCAGGTCCCGGACGCCGTGTTCCGCCACCAGGTGGCGTGCGACGAGACGGCCAAGACCGCCAGTGCCGCCCGTGACGACGACCGTTCCCTCGCCCCAGCCCGCGGACGACCCACCGCCGGGAGCGCGGGTCAGCCGGCCGACGCGCACGGCACCCTCGCGGATCACCACCTGCGACTCGCCGGTCGCCAGCACGGCGTCCAACGGCAGCTCGCCGTCCGTGTCCACGAGCACGAAGCGGCCCGGGTTCTCCGACTCGGCCGCCCGCACCAGACCCCACACGGCAGCGCCCGCGAGGTCCGACACCCCGTCGACCGCGCCCCGGGTGACGAACACCAGGCGGGCATCCGCAAAGCGCGGCCCCGCCAGCCACTCCTGCACCAGGCCCAGCGCCCACGCCGTCACCTCGTGCACCCGCTCGGGCGTCGAACCGCCCGCCACCGGGACCACCACGACCTCCGGCACGTCGTCGCCGAGCTCGGACAGCCCGGCGACCTCCACGGACCGAACGCCCACCGGCCGGACGGGCGTAGCCGCGATCCACTCCAGCCGCAGCAATGACCCGTTCGCCCCGTGAGAGGCGGCGGCCGGCTCACCCAGCTCCACGGACTCCGCCGAGAGCACGAGCTCGCCCGCCGCGTCGGCGAGGGCCAGCGACACCGTGTCCGCGCCCGTCCGCACCAGCCGGGCGCGCGCCACCGTGGCGCCCGTGGCGTGCAGCGACACCCCGGACCAGGCCACGGGGACGAGCCCCCGGCCGTCCGCCCGCAGGACGGCGGCCAGCAGCGCGGGGTGCAGCCCGAACCCGGCTGCCGTGCCCGCCAGTTCGGCCGGGAGCTCGGCCTCGGCGAAGGTCTCCTCGCCGCGCCGCCAGACGCCGGTGCCGTCCGTGACCGCGTCGTCCGCGACCGCGCCGGCCGGCGGCCAGACCGCCGCGTCGAAGTCGGCGGCGCGCGCTCCCGTGGTCAGCACCCCGGTGGCGTGTTCGGTCCAGGGCTCGTCGAGCCCGCCGTCGGGGCGCGAGAAGAACGTCACCGTCCGCGCCCCCGACCCGTCCGGCGCACCGGCCCGGACCTGGAGCATGGTGCCCGCGTCCAGCGCGAGCGGCCGGGTCACGGTGAGCCGCTCGACCCGGTCGCAGCCGACGTGGTCGCCGACCCGGATCGCCAGCTCCAGGAACCCGGCCGACGGGAAGACGTCCGCGTCGCCGTCCCACACCGCCGTGCCGGGCGCGAGCCGGCCGGTGAAGACGACGCTGTCCGTGCCCGCGAGCGGCACAGCGGCCCCGAGGAGCGGGTGGTCCGCCGCCAGCAGACCGGCGGAGGCGACGTCGCCGACGCCGCTGCCCAGGGCGGGCCAGTAGTGCTCGTGCTGGAAGGCGTACGTCGGCAGGTCGACGCGGCGGGCGCCGGTGCCCTCGAACAGCCGGGCCCAGTCGACGGAAACGCCGGTGACGTGC
>NZ_JBHVPD010000027.1:76974-96055 GCF_042887525.1 Kitasatospora sp. NPDC057936 | reverse complement strand
TGTTTTTTATACGTCTGGGTGGCCCCCCCCCCCCTGCGGGGGGGGGGGGTGCGCCCCCGGGGGTGCCCCCCCTGGGGCCAGGGGGGGGGGGGGGGGGGCCCGGGGCCCCCCCCCCCCCTCGGTCACGGCCGTGAACCCGGCGGCCGCACCTGGGCCTTGAGCCGGAGCTCCGGGCTGTGCCGGAACGTGAGCGTGAAGTCCACCCACTGGCCCGCCCGCAGCGGTGGCGGCGCGGCCATCATCAGGTCGGAGTCCTCCGGGGACAGCACCAGCTCGCTGCGCGCCGGCACCGGCAGCGCGGTCACGGCCTCCCACCGCCCGGCCGCGCCCTGGTGCAGGTGCCGCTTCAGTGTGATCGGGCCGCCGAACTCCCAACTCGCACCGGTCAGTTCGTCCGGTATGTCGCCGGGGTTGCGGATCGTGAAGAACGCCGTCGTGGCCGGCGCCGCCCCCGCCGTCGGCAGCAGCACCCACCCGTCCCCGGTGGCCTCGACCGGCCGGGGACGCCCGGCGCCGCCGACGGCCGTCCAGCCGCTCAGCAGGACGAGCGCCAGCACCGCCGCCCCGACGGGCGGGCCGACCACCTTGAGCCGCTCGATCATCACCGCCGGGCCCCCTTCCGGGTGTTGCCGCGTCCGGGCTGCCACGTGCGCAGCCGCAGGCTGTTGCCCACCACGAGCAGTGAACTGAGCGACATCGCGACCGCCGCCAGCATCGGGTTCAGCAGCCCGACGGCCGCCAGCGGGATGAGCACGACGTTGTAGCCGAACGCCCACAGCAGGTTTGTCCGGATCGTGCCCAGCGTGCGCCGGGCCAGGCGGACGGCGTCCACCACGGCCTCGATGTCGCCTCGCACCAGCGTGAGCCCGGCCGCGCCGATCGCGGCGTCGCTGCCCGAGGCCAGCGCGACCCCGAGGTCCGCCGAGGCCAGCGCCACCGCGTCGTTGACGCCGTCGCCGACCACCGCCGTCGCCCGCCCGGCGGCCTTCAGCTCGGCCACCACCTCGGCCTTGCGCTCCGGCGACGCCGAGGCGTGCACCCGCTCGATGCCGAGCTCGTCCGCCACCGCCCGGGCCGCGCCGGGGCCGTCGCCGGTGAGCAGGACGGTCTCCAGGCCCATCCCGCGCAGCCGGTGCAGCGCCCGCCAGCTGCCGGAGCGCACGGTGTCGCCGACGGCGAGGACGGCCTCCGCCCGGCCGTCGAGCTCCACGACCACGGCCGTACGGCCCGCCCGGCCGGCCTCGGCGACCGCCTCCGCGAGGACCGGCGGGAGGTCGACGGCGTCCGGACGGACCACCCGCACCGCCCGGGCCTCGACCGTCCCGGCCACCCCGACCCCGGCCGTCGCCCGGAAACCGCTCACCGGCGGCAGTTCCCCGCACCGCTCCCTGGCCGCCGCCGCGACGGCCCGCCCGATCGGGTGCTCCGACCGGTGCTCCACCGCACCGGCCAGCCGCAGCGCCTCGGCCGCCTCCTGGTCGACGTCGCCGACCGTGGTGACCGCCGCGAGCCGCATCCGCCCGGTGGTCAGCGTCCCGGTCTTGTCCAGCACCACGGTGTCGACCCGCCGCAGGCTCTCCAGCACCTCGGGCCCGCGCACCAGCACGCCGAGCTCCGCGCCCCGCCCGGTCGCCGCGAGCAGCGCCGTCGGCGTCGCCAGCCCCAGCGCGCACGGGCAGGCCACCACGAGCACCGCGACCGCCGCCGTCACCGCCGCCTGCGGGGCCGCGCCCGCGCCCAGCCAGAAGCCCAGCACGCTCACCGCGACCGCCAGCACGCACGGCACGAACACCCCGGCCACCGCGTCCGCGAGCCGCTGCGCCCGCGCCTTGCCCGCCTGGGCGTCGGCCACCAGGGCGGTGATCCGGGCGAGCTGGGTGTCCGCGCCGACCGCCGTCGCCCGCACCACGAGGGCGCCGCCGACGTTCACCGTCGCGCCCGCCACCCGGTCCCCGGGGCCGACCTCGACCGGCACGCTCTCGCCGGTCAGCAGGCTCAGGTCGAGCGCCGAACCGCCCTCGACCACCACGCCGTCGGTGGCCACCCGCTCACCCGGCCGCACCACGAACTCCTGCCCCGGAAGCAGCAGTTCGATCGCCACCAGCCGTTCCTCGCCGCCCTCCCGGACGCACACCTCCTTCGCGCCCAGCTCGGCCAGCGCCCGCAGCGCCGAACCACTGCGCCGCCGCACCCGGCCCTCCAGCAGCCGCCCGGCCAGCACGAACAGCGGGACGCCGACGGCCGCCTCCAGGTACACGTGCGCCGCGCCGCCGCCGTCGGCCGTCAGCGAGAACGGCATCCGCATGCCGATGGCACCCGCCCCGCCGAACAGCAGGGCGTACGCCGACCAGCCGAAGGACGCCAGCACCCCGAGGCTCACCAGCGTGTCCATCGTCGCCGCCGCGTGCCGCAGCCCTTGCCACGCCCGCCGGTGGAAGCCCGCCGAACCCCACGTCACCACCGGTATGGCCAGCCCGAAGCACACCCACTGCCAGGCCGGGAACTGCAGCGACGGCACCATCGACAGCACCAGCACGGGCACGGCCAGCAGTGCCGTCACCAGCAGCCGCCACCGCCCGTCCGATTCCTCCTCCGCCGGGCCGACGGCCGCCCCGGCCGCCACCGGCTCGGCCGTGTAGCCGGCCCGTTCGACGGCCGACACGAGCTCCTCGACGGCCACGCCGGCCGGGTGCAGCACCCGCGCCCGGCCGGTGGCCAGGTTCACCCCGGCCGACACGCCCTCGATCCTCGCCAGCCGCTTCTCCACCCGGCCCACGCACGCCGCGCAGGTCATCCCGCCGACCGCCAGGTCGGTGCTCACCAGCGCCCCGGCGCCGGCCCCCGCGACCGCGCTCACCGCATGCCTCCCATGTCGTGCCCGGACATCCCGGGCGAGCCGCCGCCCCCGACCCCGGGCGTCAGCCCCGGCGACACCGGCCCCGCCTGACGGCCCACGGCGTACGCCACCGCGAACACCACCACCAGCAGCAGGGCGAACCCCGCCAGCACACTCAACGGCCGGACTCCCGGCGACTTCGCACTCACCCCCCACCAGTCGGACGGCGAACCGGAGTGGTTCCCGTACGGTTCGAAGTCCGCGGAAATCGCCCGCGACGGCCCGGTCCCGGTGCCGGTGCGGGGGGTGGCGGCCGGCCGGCCCGGGAGCAGCCGCGGGTCCACTCGAACGGGTGTGCAGGTCTCGCCGTCCCGCCGCCGCGCCCCGAAGCATGGGGTGCAGGACACGCCGAGCGAGAAGAGGCAACCTGCCGTGCGCGAACTCCACACCCACCCGGGCCCCCGCCGCCGGACGGCCCCCCGCGTGGTCGCCCTGACCGCGATGCTGGCCGCCGGGGGCGTCCTGGCGGCGGCGTGCAGCAGCTCGTCGACCAACCCGTCGATCGTGCGCACCTCGGGCCCCTCGCCCGCCGAGTCCGCCGCGGCCACCGAGTCCGCCTCGCCCTCGGCGAGCGCTTCGCCGTCCCCCGGGCCCGAGGCCGCCGCCTCGTCGGCCGCGGCGGCGGCCGCCTTCGCCGCGTCCGTCTCCGCCCAGCAGGCGATGGCCCACGACAAGGCCGTCTCCGCCCTCGCCCAGGCCCCCAACGGCGGCAACGCCCTCGGCGCGGTCACGATCACCGGCGTCCCGCTCGCGGACACCGGCGGCCTGCCGGCCGTCGTGGTGACCATCCGCAACAACGGCCTGGACACCGCCTCCTACGCCGTGCAGGTCGACTTCACCGACACCAACGGCATGACGGTCGACAGCACCGTCGTGGGCGCCGAGAACGTCCCGCGCGACGAGTTGGCGTCCCCCGTGGCGTTCAGCAGCCACACCGAGCAGCGACTGGTCCCGGTGGTGGTGAAGGCCGTCCGGTACTGACCGGCCGACCGTCCTCAGGGCCGGACGGACCGGGGCCCGGTGACGTCGGCGCCGAGCGCACCGACCCGGGCCCGCAGCTCGCGGTCGGCGGTGACGACCAGGCAGTCCCGGTCCGGCCGCTCGGCCCTGGCCGCCCGGACCACCTCGACGATCAGGTCGTCGCCGCTCCCCGTGGCGGCGACCACCCGGACCCCGGGCACCTCCGCCACGCCGCGCGCCGCGCCCTCGACCACCAGCACCACGTCCAGCGGCCCGGCCCGCCCGGGCAGACCCCGCCCGGCGACGGCGACCAGCGCGTCGCGCAGCCGCTCGGCCGCCCCGCGCCGGTCCCGCCACCACCCGTCGGGCACCGACCCGACGACGTTCGCACCGTCCACGACCAGCAGCGGCACCGCGTTGTCACCCATGACCGGAAAGCCTGCCACGCCGGGCCCGCCCGCCGGTCGCACCCACGAGGGAAGTGGCCCATGCACACCCGCATCGACGAGATCGGCGACCGCATCTACCGCGTCTCGACGTACGTCCCGGAGATCGCGCCGCCCGCCGGCTTCACGTTCAACCAGTTCCTGGTCGACGCCGAGGAGCCGCTGCTCTTCCACACCGGCATGCGGGCGCTGTTCCCGGCCGTGTCGGAGGCGATCGGCCGCGTCGTGCCGCTGGAACGGCTGCGCTGGGTGACGTTCGGACACGTCGAGGCCGACGAGTGCGGGTCGATGAACGAGTTCCTGGCCGCCGCGCCGAACGCGCGGGTCGCGCACAACACGCTGGGCTGCCTGGTGTCGCTGAACGACCTCGCCGACCGCCCGCCGGTGCCGATGGACGACGGCGAGCCGCTGGACCTCGGCGACGTGCTCGACCTCGGCGGCCGGCGGGTGCGGCGGCGGGTGCGCAACCTCAACACCCCGCACGTGCCGCACGGCTGGGAGGCCCGCGTCCTCTTCGAGGAGCAGACCCGCACCCTCTTCTGCGGGGACCTCTTCACCCACCTCGGCGACGGCCCGCCCGTCACCGACGGGGACCTCGTCGAGGCGGCCCTCGAATCCGAGCGGCTGTTCCGCCAGACGTCCTGCCTGACCGCCGCCGCGACGACGCTGCGCGCCCTCGCCGAACTCCGGCCGCGCACGCTCGCCGTGATGCACGGCTCGTCCTTCCACGGCGACGGCGCCGCCGCGCTGAACGGCCTGGCGGACGCGCTGGAGCAGCGGTTCGGCCCGGAGACCGACTTCGTCGGCCTGCCCAGCGTCCTCGCGGACCCGCACCCGTAGGCGGCTCAGTCGTTCAGGGTGATCCGGATCCCGACCGTGCCGCGCTCGCCGCGCCGGATGCGGCTGCCGAGCAGGGTGAGCACGCCCAGCAGGCCGTACTTCTGGCGCAGCAGCGTGCGGTAGGCGGCGGTCCGCTCGGGGCCGAGGAGTTCGGCGGTGGCGGGGTACTGGTCGCCGGTGGGGCGGCCCTTGACGTCGCAGGGGCCGACGAGGACGTCCGCGCGGTTGCGGATCCGCTTGACCTTCCAGGAGTCCGCGACGGTCCAGACGCCGAGCGCGTCGCCGTCGCGGACCACCCAGACCGGGGTCGGCACGGTGGTGCCGTCCTTCTTGTAGGTGGTGACGAGCAGGTAGCTGCCGGAGGACAGCTCGGCGAGCCGGGCGAGCCGTTCCCGCGAAGCGGGGTCAGGGGTGGTCATGGCCGGAAGTCTAGGACGAGCGGGGCGCCCACCTGCGCCGACGTCACCAGAACTCGGCCAGGGCGCTCTGCTTGAACGGTTCGGGCGACACGCTCACGCCCCCGGCGAACGGCCGGTCCAGCACCGGGACGAGCAGCAGGCTGAAGCCGATCAGCGCGGCGACCGAGCCGACGAACAGCAGCCTGGTCCGCCGGCTGCGGATGCCGTACAGCAACGTCAGCAGCATGATGACCACCGCGCCGCCGAGGATCAGCACCTGGAGCAGCGCCGGCAGTTCGTCGCGGCTGGCGAAGATCCGGGCGCGGCGCTGGCCGACCGCGTCGTTCAGGCTGTCCAGGGCCTCGGTGTAGAAGGCCTGCTGGGACTGGGTCTGCGGCTCGTAGGAGCGCAGCGCCGTGTACAAGTCGTCCACCTTGGCGGACGTCGCCGCGAAGTCGCCGTGCCCGGCGTTCATGAGCGGCCACTGCTGCTCGACGACGGCGTGCACGTAGTCCCGGACGGCGCCGTCGACGGTGGCCTGGGCGTCCGGCGGGAAGGCGCGGGCGTCACGGACGATCTGGGAGATCGACGTGGCCTCGGTGGCGACCACCTTCTGGGTGTCCTGGAACTGGGTCCACAGATTGACGATGACGAAGGCCAGGATGATCCCGTAGATCGCGCCGAACAGGGAGAGCACGACGCCGACCATGTCGTTGTTCTCGCCCTCCACGAGCCGGGGGAACCGGCGGGTGGCGAGCGTGCTGGCGGCGATGGCCAGCAGGACGGAGCCGCCGACCACCAGGAGGGTCAGCGTGACGGTCGAGAAGCTGTTGAGCAGCCAGAGTTCCATGGAGCCCCCCCCGGGCTCAGCGGCGGGGGCGGGCGCTGTGGACGAGGGCGCGGGCGCGGCGGGCCAGACGGCGGCGGCCGGTGCCGGTGGAGCCCCGGGTGCCGGTGCAACCGCCGACGGCGGGGGAGTCGTGGGTGCTCGGGGTGGGCGGGCCCGCCGGTGTGGCCGTGGCGACCGCGCCGCGGCGGCGTGCGGCCGTGCGGCCCGCCGCCCACAGGACGAGGGCCGCGCCGAGGGCGGCGGCCGTCCACGCGGCGGGGCCGAGGCCGTGCCCCTCGTCCTGGGCGGCCTGCGGCTCGGCCCCGGCGGCGGGGGCGGTGCCCGCCGGGGTGCCGGGTGCGCCCGGGGCGCCCGGTGCGGTCACCGGCGCGGTGTCGTCGACGAGCCGGCCGACGGGCTGCACCTTGCCGGCGGCCGCGAAGCCCCAGTCGAGCAGGCTGGCCGCCTCGTCGTACACCTTGCCCTGGGCCTCGGGGTGCATGACCGTCACGAGGAGGGTCCGGCCGCCGCGCTCGGCGGCGCCGGTGAAGGTGGCGCCCGCGTTGGTGGTGTAGCCGTTCTTGACGCCGATCAGGCCCGGGTACTTGCCCAGCAGCCGGTCGGTGTTGGCGATGTCGAAGCTGGTGCGCTGCCCGGTGAGCTTGTCCAGCCCGCCGGGGAAGTGGGCGGTGCGGGTCGAACAGTAGGAGCGGAAGTCGGCGATGCGCAGCCCGGCGCGCGCGAACAGGGTGAGGTCGTAGGCGGAGGAGACCTGTCCGTCCATGTCGTAGCCGTCGGGCGAGACGACCTTGGTGTCGCGGGCCTGGAGGGTGTTGGCGCGGGCCTGCATCTCGGCGACGGTCTGCGCGATGCCGCCGTTCATGTGGGCGAGCACGTGGACGGCGTCGTTGCCGGAGCTGAGGAAGACGCCCCGCCAGAGGTCCTCGACGCGGTAGGGCAGGTTCTCCTTGACGCCGACGAGGCTGCTCCCGGCGCCGAGGTTGGCCAGCTCGGCCTGGGTCACCTGGTGGACGTCGGCGCGGTCGAACTTCGTCATGACGGTGTCCGCGAACAGCATCTTCAGCGTGCTGGCCGGGGGCAGCGGCAGGTGGGCGTTCTGGGCGGCGAGCACCTCGCCCGTGCCGGCGTCGGCGACCACCCAGGAGCGCCCGCTGAGCGCGGTGGGGAGCGCGGGGGCGCCGGCGAGCGGGGCGACCTGGACGGCGGGGCGGCCGAGCCGCTCGCCGCCGACGACGGAGGTGGAGTCCTGTCCGGCCGCCGCCGGGGCGGTCGCGACGAGCACGAGGACGGACACGGCGGAGGCCGCGGCCAGCCTGCCCGCATGCGGTGACATCTGCTGCACACCGCGAACGTACCCGCGCCGCCGCCGGGCCGCCGTGCCTGCTGCTCCGTCCGGTGCCCGGGCTACGCGCCGTCCCCGCCCGGTTCGCCGCCACTTTGGTCGGTCGAGGTCGCGCCGAAAGTCGGATTACCGGGAGGAGCCGTGTTCCTAGGCTTCCGGTATGAAGACCCTGCTCGGCTACCTCGGCTTCGTCCTGATCCTCGGCGGTGCGACCGGCCTGCTCTCCGACCACCTCGGGGGCTTCCGGCTGTTCGGCTTCGTGCGCTTCCTCGTCCCGGCCGGGCACGAGACGGTCGGGTACGCGGTGCTGCTGGCGCTGGGCGTGCTGCTGGCGATCCCGGCGGCCCGGCGGGACTGAGCGGGGGAGGACGGTCAGGCGGACGGCGCCGCGATCCCGTCGAGGAGCACGGCGAGGCCGCTGCGGAAGCCCTCGCGGTCGCGCGCCTGCGGATCCGGTTCGCCGCCGCTCTCCAGGGCGGTCAGGAGCGGGAAGCGCTCCGCGAAGTCGGGCGCGAGTTCGGCGAGTTGGGCCGAGCGGGCGGTCCACCAGTCCGCGTCGGCCACGCCGGTCGCGGCGGCCGCGTCGCGGGCCTCGGCGGCCACGCCGGCCATCCCGCGGACGAACTGCCACAGCGCGCCGACGGCCCCGCGCAGCCGCCGGGCCGGCAGTCCGGCCGGCCGCAGGGCGCGCAACAGGGCCTCCATGGCGGCGAGTTCGGCCGGGCCCAGGACCGGGCGGGCCTGCGAGACCTGGAGCATCCATGGGTGGCGCAGGTAGCAGGCGTGCAGCGCCTCGGCCCAGGCGGTGACGGCGGCCCGCCAGTCCCCGGAGCCGTCGGATTCCGCCGGCATTTCGGCGAGCGCCCGGTCGTGCATCAGGTCCAGCAGTTCGGCCTTTCCCGGGACGTACGTGTAGAGCGCCATCGCGGTGCGGCCGAGCCGTTCGCCGACGGCCCGCATCGAGAGCGCGGCCATGCCCTCGGAATCGGCCACGGCGATTCCCGCCGACACGATCGCGTCCACGCTCAGGCCGGGCTTGGGGCCGCTGCGCCCGGTGCGCGGGGCGGGTTCGGCGCCGGGGGCGCGCCACAGCAGGGACAGGGAGCGGCGGGCGTCGCCCTGCCCGGCGTACACGACCATTCCAGGAACTCCTTATGGTGTAAAGTAACCGCGTCACAGCAACTCTTTATGTCGTAAGGTTACCAATCCGCGAGATTGGAAGGAGTTCCGCGTTGACCCTGCCCGTCACCTTCGTCGAGGTCGCCGCCGTCCGCCGGATCACGCCGCGCACCGCCCGGGTCACGTTCGAGGCCGCCGCCCTCGACGACACCGTCGGCGGCGCGCCCGACCAGCAGGTGAAGCTCTGCTTCCCCCGCCCCGGCCAGGCCGAGCCGGTCCTTCCCGCCCAGGGCGACGACCCCATGGGCTGGTACCAGGCCTACCTGGCCATTCCCGAGGCCGAGCGCCCGCTGATGCGCAGCTTCACCGTCCGCCGCCGCGTCCCCGGCACCCGGCGGATCGAGATCGACTTCGTCCTGCACGGCGACACCGGGCCCGCGTCCGCGTGGGCGCTGCGCGCCGAACCCGGCGACCGGCTCGGCATGGTCGGCCCGTCCGAGCTGTACGCCCGGCAGGTCCCGCTCGCGGAGGCCGCCGCCACCGCCGACTGGATCCTCTTCGCCGGCGACGAGTCCGCACTGCCGGCGATCGCCACGCTGGTCGGGGCGCTGCTGGCCGGCGTCCGGGCGCTCGCGTTCGTCGAGGTCGCGGACGAGTCGGAGCGACAGCCGCTGGACGGGCCGGCCGATCTGACCGTCCGCTGGCTGTACCGCGGCGGCGCCCGCCCGGGCGTCGTGCTGACCGAGGCGGTCCGGGCCGCCGAGCTGCCGGCGGGCACCCCGTTCGCGTGGCTGGCCGGCGAGGCGGACGCCGTCCGGGCGCTGCGCCGGTACCTGGTGGGGGAGTGCGGGGTGCCAAAGATATTTGTCGATTTCTCGGGTTATTGGCGCTACCGGCTCACCCAGGACGACGCGCCGACGGCCGGGGACCTGGCCGACGCTCAGGAAAAACTCACGATGTCCTGATTGCATCCGGTCGGGGTTCGTTTGTCCGGGCGTTCGCCGACGAACGCCCGGACCTCCCCGAACCCGGCGCGGGTGCCCATCCGTATCCCTGGCCGGAACGGCCCCTGTTTGGCCCGGTGCTGACAGGGAAGAGAGACAACCGGTCAGTAGCGCACCCGGGGCGCGGTCCGTTTTCGCCCGGTACCAGGTGGCGGTTGTTCGCCAGTGTCCGATGTTCGCCAGTGGGGTGAACGGGGATGATCAGGCACTGCTTCGCAGGTGAGAGCAGGGTAAAGGTCTGCGATGGCCGGATTTCCGTCCTGCATTTTACTAACCGATGGTCATTTTTACTTTTCGATGGGGAAATCCCCCCTTGTCGTGGTCGTGCCGGATGCGCTGGAATGCGTCCGCTGTCGGGACGCGCGGTCCGGAGCAACCACGCGGCCGACCAGGATCCGCGTAGGCTGGACCGTGCAACCTGACGTCTCATCAGACGAAAGGATGTCCATTGATCGGCTGGCGGAAATCCCAGCTAGCAGCCGCCGTCACGGTCACTGCCGCGTCCATGGTCCTCGGTTTCGGGACCACGGCGTTCGGCGCTCCGATCCCCGACACCACCAGCGCCCCCCAGGCGTCGGCGGACGGGGCCCCGGTGCCGGTGATCGTGATCCTCAAGGACCAGATAGCGGACGCCCCGGCCGACAACGGCCACGTGGGCGCACGCCAGCAGAAGACCGAGCACGCCCAGGCTCCGCTGCTGAACAAGGTCAAGGCCAACGGCGGCACGAACGTCAAGAGCTTCGTGCTCGGCAACGCCTTCTCGGCCACGGTCAGCCCGGCCCTGAAGGCGCAGCTCCAGGCCGACCCGGCCGTCGCCACCGTGGTGGCCGACGCCCCGGTCGCCGTCACCCCGGCCGTCGCCGCCAAGGCGAAGGCCGCCCAGGCCGCCGAGAGCGCGAAGGCGTCGACGGCCGCCGCGACCCCGAACGCCGTTACGGGCAGCAACGGCGCCCAGGCTCCCGAGGAGAACGCGACCAACACGGTCTGCCCCTCCGACCCGAGCAAGCCGCTGCTGGAGCCCGAGGGCCTCTACTCGACCCGCGTGGCCACCGGCAACGGCAAGGCCGGCGCGGCCGACCTGGCCACCGGCAAGGGCGTCAAGGTCGCCTACATCGCGGACGGCCTCGACCCCAACAACCCGGACTTCGTCCGGGCCGACGGCTCGCACGCCGTCGTCGACTACCAGGACTTCTCGGGCTCCGGCTGGGACTCCCCCACCGGTGGCGCGGAAGCCTTCGGCGACGCCTCGGCGGTCATCGCCCAGGGCCGCCAGGTCTACGACGTCGCGAACTTCGTGAACCAGACGGCGCACCCGCTGCCGGCCGGCTGCACCATCCGCGTCAAGGGCATCGCCCCGGACGCGGACCTCGTCGCCCTCAAGGCGGGTGGCGAGATGATGTCCAACTCGTCGATCCTGCAGGCGATCGACTACGCGGTGCGGGTCCAGCACGTCGACGTGCTGAACGAGTCCTTCGGCGGCAACCCGACGCCGGACTCCAGCGCCCACGACACCATCTCGCTCTTCAACGACGAGGCCGTCAAGGCCGGTGTCACGGTCTCCGTCTCCTCCGGCGACGCCGGCCTGAGCGGCACCGTCGGCTCCCCGGCCACCGACCCGAACGTCATCGCGGTCGGCGCCTCGACGGACAACCAGAACTACCAGCAGACCGGTTACGCGGGTGCCGGGTTCTCCAACAAGACCTGGAGCAACAACCGCATCTCCGCGCTGTCCTCGGGCGGCTTCACCCAGGCCGGCCGTTCGGTCGACCTGGTCGCCCCGGGTGAGTCGGACTGGGCCCTGTGCTCGACCGACGTCACCAAGTTCACCGACTGCGGCGGCTTCGGCGGCAAGGCCGCGGGCATCCAGTCCTTCGGTGGCACCTCGCAGGCCGCGCCGTTCGTGACCGGCGCCGCGGCCCTGGTCATCCAGGCCTACCGCGACACCCACGGCGGCGACTCGCCGTCCCCGGCCCTGGTGAAGAAGTTCATCACCGGCACCGCCACCGACCTCGGCGTCCCGGCCGAGGAGCAGGGCGCGGGTCTGCTGAACGTCCGCGGCGCCGTCGAGGCCGCCCGCGGCTACGACGACGGTGACGGCACGCCCGGCAGCAGCCAGGTCGTCGTGAACACCGGTCAGCTCGACATCGCCGGCGCCCCGGGCTCGACCCACACCGCCGACGTGAGCGTCACCAACACCAGTGACACCACCCAGACGGTCAGCGCCGCCACCCGCAGCTTCGCGCTGATGGGCAACAGCCAGCAGACCGTCAAGATGGACTCGGCCTCCACCGACACCTTCAAGTACGCCACCAACGGCGCCACCTGGGTGAAGCAGCAGGTCAAGATCACCGTTCCGGCCGGCGCCGACCGCCTCGCGGCGTCGATCGCCTGGCAGGGCGCGGCCAACCCGACCGTCAACGGTCCGGTCGTCCGCATGACGCTGCTCGACCCGAGCGGCCGCTTCGAGACCAACACCCGCCCGCAGGGCGGTGCCACCCCGGCCAACTTCGGCCTGGTGGACGTCCCGCACCCGGTCGCCGGCGACTGGACCGCGGTCCTCTACACCCCGCAGGGCAAGGGCGGCTACACCGGCCCGGTCCAGCTCGGCGCCACCTTCCAGCGCGCGGAGCCGGCCGGTACCGTGGGCCCGAACGTCGTCGACATCGAGCCGGGTGACACCAAGACCCTCAAGGTCCAGGTCACCACCCCGGCCACCAGCGGCGACTCCAGCGAGGCGGTCACCGTCTCCAGCTCCAACGGCCAGACCACCAGCGTCCCGGTCATCCTGCGCAGCCTCGTGCCGGTCACCAACGGCGACGGCGCCTTCTCCGGCACCATCACCGGCGGCAACGGCCGCAGCGGCTCGCCCACGCAGAGCTTCTCCTACGCGTTCGACGTCCCGAAGGGTCAGAAGGACCTTCGGGTCGGCGTCACCGTCAAGGACTCCAAGCTCCTCATGCAGGGCGCGCTCATCAGCCCGAACGGCACCCCGGTCGACATCGAGGGCAACGCCCTCCTCGACGCCCAGGGCAACCTGACCGGCACCGGCGCGGGCGTCTCGGCCACCGCGGTCAACCCGGCCGAGGGCCGCTGGCGCTTCGTGTTCAACGTGATCGGCTCGGTCAGCGGTCAGCAGCTCGGCCAGGACTTCGCGGGCACCATCGGCTTCAACAAGAACGTGGCCACCGCCGCGGGCCTGCCGACCGACGCGAAGACCAAGCTCGCCGCCAACAAGCCGGTGACCTTCCAGGTCAACTACACCAACAACACGGTGGCGACCCAGCAGATCGCGGCCGACGGTCGTCTCGACCGCCGCACCGACGTGAACCTGGTGCCGCAGGGCGCCTCGTCCGCCGTCACCCTGCCGCTGTCGCTGACCTCCTCGGTCCCGTCGTTCCTGGTTCCGCCGGGCACCGACCAGCTGAAGGGCGTGGCCGCGTCCACGACCCCGGCCCAGCTGGAGCTCAGCGCCACCACCGCCTCGCCGGACCTGTTCGGCGACCTGAAGAAGGCCCAGAACGGCTCGACCATCTCGGTCGTGACGTCCAACGGGACCGCTTCCCAGCCGGTCGTTCCCGGCCTGTGGGGCACCTTCCTCCAGCAGATCGGCCCGTTCTCCAACGCGGGCGCCCCGGCCGGTTCGGCCACCATCACCGCGACCGCCCACACCCTGGCGTTCGACCCGGCGCTGACCTCCAGCACCGGTGACATCTACGCCGCGTCGGTCAACGCCACGGCCCCGGCCGCCACCCCGGTGACCGTCGCCCCCGGCGCCACCGGCTCGCTGCAGGTGACCATCACCCCGACCGGCGCGAAGGGCAGCACCGTCCACGGTGTCCTGTACCTGGTGTCCGGCCCGACCGGTGTGGCCACCGCCAACAACAGCGTGAGCACCACCGGTGCGGTGCTGGCGGCCCTGCCGTACAGCTACACGGTGAACTGACCCACCGCGCACCACGTGCCGAGGCCGTCCCGGATTCCCGGGGCGGCCTCGGCCGCGTTTCCGGCCGGTACCGCTGGGCAGGGTCCGAACGAATGGCCGCAACGGATTCCGATGTCGAACAGGGGAGCGGGAGTTGAGCGACGCGATCAAGCACAGCCACGTCGAGGTGAACGGTGTGCGGCTGCACATCGCCGAGCAGGGCGAGGGCCCGCTGGTGCTGCTGCTGCACGGGTTCCCGGAGAGCTGGTACTCCTGGCGGCACCAGTTCGCGCCGCTCGCCGCCGCCGGCTACCGGGTGGTCGCCCCCGACCAGCGCGGCTACGCGCGCAGTGAGCAGCCCGAGCGCATCGACGCGTACACCCTGCTGCACCTCGTCGGCGACGCGACGGCGCTGATCGGCGCGCTCGGCGCCGAGCAGGCCGTGGTGGTCGGCCACGACTGGGGCGCGCCGGTGGCGTGGGCCACGGCGGCGCTGCGGCCCGACCTCGTGCGCGGTGTCGCCGGGCTCAGCGTGCCGCCGCTGCCGAGCGGACCGCGCCCGCTCGCGGAGTCGCGCGCGCAGTTCGGCGACGGCTTCTACCAGAACTACTTCCAGGAGCCCGGCCGCGCCGACGCCGAGCTCGCGGCCGACCCGGCGTCCACCTTCCGCCGCGTCTACGCCGGCTCCGGGCCCGGCGCCGAGCCGGCCGTGTGGGTCGTCCCCGAAGGGCAGAAGCTGCTGGACACCGTCCCGGAGCCGGAGCGGCTGCCGGCCTGGATCACCGAGTCGGACATCGAGGCCTACGTGGCCGACTACGCGACCCACGGGGAGCGGGCGTTCACCGGCGGCCTCAACTGGTACCGCAACATCGACCGGAACAACGAGCTGATGGCGGCGTTCGCCGGCCGCCCGGTCCAGGCGCCCGCGCTGTTCGTGGTCGGCGAGCGGGACCTCGTCAACGCGATGGTCCCCCGGGACGTCCTGGAGCTCCTGCTGACCACCTTCACGCCCCGCCTCCACAAGCACGTCCGCCTGCCGGACACCGGCCACTGGACGCAGCAGGAGCGGCCGGCGGAGGTCACGGCGGCGCTTCTGGACTTCCTCGCGCACGTGGAGAACGGAGCTTCGGAGGGTTAGACGGGTAGCAGCCGGGCGATCAGTTCGCCCAGCCGGCGGGCGTTGCGGCAGGAGTGCATCTCCACGACGCCCGCGTAGGCGAGCGCGGCGGAGTCGCCGGTCGGCCAGAGCGCGGGCTGTTCGGGATTGAGCCAGATGACCTGCCGCGCCCGGCCGGCGATCCGGCGCAGCGCGTCCAGGTTCGGGTCGCGGTGGTTGGTGCGGGCGTCGCCGAGGACCAGCACGCAGGTGCGCGGGCCGACCGCGTCCAGGTGCCGCTCGGCGAACCCGCCCAGTGCGGAGCCGTAGTCGCTGCTGCCGTGGTGGCCCATGACCCGGGCGTCGGTGAGGATCCGCGCGGCCAGCCGGGCCGGGTCGGTGCCGCCGCGCGCGAGCAGGTCGGTCACCTCGGCGGTGCGGTTCACGAACGCGAACACCCGGACCTTGCCGAACTGCTCGCTCATCGCCTGCACCAGCAGCATGGTGAAGTCGGCGAAGCCGGCCACCGAGCCGGACACGTCGCACAGCAGCACCAGCTCCGGCCGGGCCGGTCGGCGCAGCCGGTACGCCGGGCGCAGCGGCACCCCGCCGGTGGACAGCGAGCGGCGCAGGGTGCGGCGCAGGTCGATCTGCCCGCGCGCGGCGCGGCGGCGCCGGGCGGCCAGCCGGGTGGCCAGCTTGCGGGCCAACGGGTGGACGGTGCGCCGGAGTTCGGCGAGCTGGTCGCGGCCGGCGGCGAGGAAGTCGATCCGGTCGGCGGTCGGGGCGACGGCCCGTTCGGCGATCCGCTCGGCGCCGCGCAGCTCGGCGACGCGGCGGCGGGCCTCACCGGCGGCGAGGGCACGGAAGTCCCGGATGCGGCGGCGGATCTCGTCGGCGAGGACGAGGTCGGAGACGTCGTGGGACGGGGCGCCGTTCGGCTCGCGCAGGGCGGCGAGGACGCGGGCGAGCAGTGTCTCGGGGGCGAGCCGGCCGAGCGCCTGGTGGGCCGACCAGCCGTCCGAGCCGGGGGTCGAGCCGGTGCCGTAGCGGCCGAAGGCCTCGACGGCCTCGCCCGCGAGCGCGACGAGGGCGGCCCGGTCGTCGGCCGCGAGCGCGGCGGCGATGCGCTCGCGCAGCTCGTCCCGGACGGGGTCGGGGCGGCCGAAACGCGGTGCGTCGTCCTGCGGTTCGACGTGGCGCGCGGCCTCCGGGGTGCCGACGCCGAGTGGGAAGAACAGGTCGAACGTGGCGTCGAAGACGGCCCGTTGGCCGTCCGAGCGCAGCAGTGCGGCGGCCAGTCCGGCCCGCATCTGCTCGCGGTCGGCGAAGCCCAGGACGTCGAGCACGGCCGCCGCGTCCACCGTCTCGGCCGGGCCGATCCGCAGGCCGTGCCCGCGCAGGGCGCGGACCAGGCCGGTGAGGCGGGCAGCGGTGTCCTGCGGACCCGGGGGGTGCTGGGCGCTCATACGGCGGTGAGCTTCTCGGCGGCCTTCCGCACGTCGTCCTGGTGCTTGAGGATCACCCCGAGGGTGTCCCGGACCACCGCTTCGTCCAGCGTGTCGGCACCGAGGGCGAGCAGCGTGCGCGCCCAGTCGATCGTCTCCGCGACGGACGGTGCCTTGCGCAGCTCCATCGCGCGCAGCGCGCCGACCACCCGCACGAGCGACGCGGCGAGCGTCTCGTCCAGGCCCGGCACCTTGGCGCGAACGATCCGGCGCTCCAACTCGGCGTCCGGGTAGTCGAGGTGGAGGAAGAGGCAGCGCCGGCGCAGTGCCTCCGACAGCTCGCGGGTGGCGTTGGAGGTGAGCAGCACGAAGGGCCGGCGGGTCGCCGTGATGGTGCCGAGCTCGGGCACCGTCACCTGGAAGTCGCTGAGCACCTCCAGCAGCAGCGCCTCGACCTCGACGTCGGCCTTGTCCATCTCGTCGACCAGCAGCACCGTCGGCTCGGCACCGCGGATCGCCGTCAGCAGGGGCCGGGTGAGCAGGAACTCCTCGCCGAAGATGTCGGTGCGCGCCTCGTCCCAGCCCTCGTCGCGTCCGGCGGTGATCCGCAGCAGCTGCTTGGCGTGGTTCCACTCGTAGAGGGCGCGGGACTCGTCGATGCCTTCATAACACTGCAGCCGAACCAGTCGGGCACGACCGATTTCGGCCACCGCCTTCGCCAGTTCCGTCTTCCCCACCCCGGCCGGCCCCTCGACGAGCAGCGGCTTGCCGAGCCGGTCGGCGAGGAACACCGTCGTCGCCACCGCCGTGGACGCGAGGTACCCGACACCGGCCAACTGCGCTGCGGCGTCCGCCACCGACGTGAAGAACCCCGTCCCGTCGCTGTTCATTCCCGCTCCGCCTCCACTCGCGCCGACCGTCCGCCAGCACCCTACCGGCCGGTCACTTCGCTGTCGCGGGGTCGACTGGGGAGGTGTACGAACCGGGCGAGGCGGACGAATCCCTCCTTTGCCATCAGTTGGCTTGATCTATTGCGTGTTTATGTCGTCCAAGGCCGAATCACGTCGCGAATCAGCCAGTTGGCATGCGATCAAGACGAACTCTCCCCGCCCCTTCTTTCGGGCAATTTCGGCACTAGGCTTCCTCCGGGCATCGGGGCAACGGCCCTGGTGACAGCCGTTTCTGACGGACCAGGGGACACAGGGGAAGGGGGGACAATGGGCAACTCGTCCATGCGCGCCGCGCCGGTTCGTGCGCGATTGCGTGACCGGATCCTGTCCAGAGGCTCGACCGGGCCCGGGCCGAGGAAGCCCCCCGCGATCCTGAAGATGCCGAGCCCCAGCGGTCAGGGCGTGCGTGAGCTCCAGGACCCGCAGCACCGCCAGTTCACGCTGCCGGAGATCCGCGCCTCCAAGTGACGACCTGGAGCGGCCTGGGGCCGCCGGGTCCACAACAATCCGAATGAGGAGTTCCATAGTGTTTCGCTCACGTCCGCGCGCCGCGTGGATGACGGGGATGCTGGCCTCGGCCGCCGTGGTCGGCAGCCTGGTGAGTGCGGGTACGGCGAGTGCGGTGGTGGGGGACGGCGTGCCGAACGGCACGTACGCGTTCACCACCAAGCTGGACATCGGCAACGGCCAGCGCGCCTGCACCGGTTCGCTCGTGGACTCGTACTGGGTGCTGACGGCGAGCAGCTGTTTCGCCGACAACCCGGCGCAGCCGCAGGCGCTGCAGGCCGGTGCGCCGAAGCTGAAGACGGTCGCGACGGTCGGGCGCACCGACCTGACGACCGGTGGCGGGTTCACCTCCGAGGTGACCGAGCTGGTGCCGCGCGCCGACCGTGACCTGGTGCTGGTGAAGCTCGCGCAGCCGGCCCAGGGCATCCCGACCGTCGCGGTGGGCGCCGCGCCCACCGCCGGTGAGACGCTGACGGTGGCCGGGTACGGGCGCACCAAGGACGAGTGGGTGCCCAACACCCTGCACAGCGCCTCGTTCACCGTGCAGTCCTCGACCGCCACCACCGTCGCCGTCACCGGCAAGACGCCCGGCAAGGACGCGATCTGCAAGGGCGACACCGGCGGCCCGGCGCTGCGCGCCAAGGCCGGCGGCGGCGTCGAGCTGGCGGGCGTCAACAGCCTCTCCTGGCAGGGCGGTTGCCTCGGCTCCGGTGCGGAGACCCGCACCGGCGCGGTGGAGACCCGGGTGGACGACCTGGCGGGCTGGGTGTTCGACACCCGCCTGCACACGGCCACGCTGAAGAACAACTACAGCGGCCTGTGCGCCTACGTGCCGTGGCAGACGCCGGAGGACCACGCCAACCTCGTCCAGGTCGGCTGCGCCAACCAGTTCGTCGACCAGGTCTGGAACCTCCAGAAGGTCGACGGCGGCTACCAGCTGCGCAACCTCAAGTCCGACAAGTGCGCCTACGTGCCGTGGCAGACGCCGGACAACGGCGCCGAGGTCCAGCAGATCTTCTGCGACTCGCAGTTCGTCGACCAGGTGTGGAAGCTGGAGCCGGTGACCGGTGGCTACCAGCTGCGCAACGTCAAGAGCAACAAGTGCATGATCGGCTGGTCGGGCTCGGCGGCCGTCGGCCAGAAGCTGACCCAGTTCGACTGCATCCCGCAGTACTCGGACCAGGTCTGGTCGATCTGACGCAGCACCACACGGGAGCGGCGGGGGGGGGCCCCGGGGGGGGGGGGCCGGCGGCGGGGGGGGGGGGGGGGGGGTGTTGGGGTTAGAAGGGGGGGCCCCCCCCCC
>NZ_JBHVPD010000027.1:0-76964 GCF_042887525.1 Kitasatospora sp. NPDC057936 | reverse complement strand
ACACCGCGACGCGGCGCCCCCACGGCCGCCGGCGGGGCGTGCACTGCGCCCCCCCCCGCGCGCCGCTCCCCCCCCACCCCGGGGGGGGGGGCCCCCACACCGGGGGGGCCCGCCCCCCGCTTCGTTCGCGTTTCGGGTCAGTTGACGTAGATCAGCGGGCTGCCCGCCACGGAGGTGTCGGTGACCGGGCCGTAGGCGGCGGTGAAGTAGCCGGTCTGGAAGCACAGGCCGGAGCCGGAGGTGAGGTTGAAGGGCTGGGCGGCGAAGGAGATGCTGTTGTCGCTGTTGGACGTGGTGCCGGAGATGCTGGTCGCCTGCTGGTAGACGCAGGTGACGCTGCCGAGGATGGTGTTGAGCACCACCGTGGTCTGCATCGGGCCGGCCGCGCCCGGGGAGAGGGTGACCGGGCTGCCGGTGCCGTCGCCGACGGTGTTGGTGTAGGCGAGGTTGTCGACGCTGATGCTCTGCACGCCCGTGACGCCGAGGACGCTGGAGCTGCAGCCGTCGAAGGTCTGGGTGTTGAGGGACTCGACGGCGTTTCCGGGCGCGGCCGGGTTGGCGCTGACGGTCGCCGAGAAGGAGGAGCTGGTGCAGCTGATGCCGTTGGTGCTGGTGGCGCTGTCGTAGAAGTTGGCGGTGGTGCCGGAGGTGAGACTGGCATTGAGGACGTCGCCCACCGAGGCGGCCGGGCCGCCCAGGCTGCCGGTGGTGAGGACCGCGGCGGCGTCGGCCTGGGCAGGGGCGACGGCGGTGGCGGCGAGGGCGAGGGCGGCGAGGGCGGCAGCCCCGAGGGTGCGGCGGATGCGCATGAAGGTGCCTCTCCGTACGGAGTCGGGTGGGGGTGCCCGCGTGCGGGTGTGGTGGCGTGCACGGCGGGGGAGGTGCGGGGGCACGGCGGTGCGGCTCCCAGCGGGCCGCGCCGGGGCGGGCCCGGCGCCACGGGCCCGCCGTGCGGCGGAAGGGGTGCGGAGGTGCGCGGTGCAGTGGGGTGCAGGCCGGCGGCTGCCACCGCCGTGCGTGCGTCCGCCGTGCTCCCGGGCCCGGGTGGCGCAGTCGGCGCCGGCGGGCCCTGGCGGGTTCTCCGGCGGTCGTTCGCCCACCGGTTGGAAACCTGCCAGTGTTGTAAACCCGGTGTTGCATCAATGTCAAGACGGGACACAGGAGTTGGTGATGGAGCGGAATACCGTCCGGGGGGCCGACGTGATCCTGCTGCCGGGGGCGCGCACCGGCCGTGACCCGGCCCGTTCGATCAAGCGCGGCCCGAGCCGGCTGCCCCCGGCGGTGGTCGCCGCGACCCAGCGCGAGCGGCTGCTGGACGGGCTGGTCCACACCGTCGCCGAGCACGGCTACCAGCACGCGACGGTGAGCGACATCTGCCGGGCGGCGGGCGTGACCAGACCGGTGTTCTACGAGCTGTTCAGCGGCAAGGAGGACGCTTTCCTCGCCGCCCACCGGTTCGGCACCGGCGTGGTGATCCGGCGGATGGCGGCGGCCTTCGCGGCCGAGCCGGACTGGTGTGCCGGGATCCGGCAGGCCCTGGGCGCGATGCTCCAACTGCTGGCCGGAGTGCCGGCGTTCGCGACCATGGCGGTGATCGAGATCGAGGCGGTCGGCCCGGCCGGTCGCCGGGAGCGCGAGCAGCTGCTCAAGCGGTTCCGGGCGTTCTTCGCCGAGGTGCCCCAACTCCCGTGCGACGTGGCGGTGGAGCCCCTGGTGGACGCGGTGGTGGGCGGCGTCTACAGCGCGGTCTACCGGCGGGTGAACTCCGGGCGGACGGCCGAACTGCCGCAGCTCCTCCCGGCGTTGAGCCTGTTCTGTCTCGCCCCGTTCCTCGGTCCGGCCGAGGCGGCGCGGCGGCTCGGTATCGGCCGGGAGGCCGACGGTTCGGCCGCGGAATCATGAATTCCGTTACGGGACGGATCATTTGACGTTTGGTCAAAGTGTTTCATGGGCTGGATCGTTTGGTGAAGATCCCTTCGTGCACTTCTATTGACCGGGCGAATACCGGGCAGTAGCTTCACGGTTGCTCCAATCGCGGTCCGACCGGTTCCGCCCCGCTGCCGAGGGGCGGCCGACCGGCCGGCCGCGGAACGCTGTCCGCGCCAGGACAACGTGCCAGTGACTGCCCAATCCACCCACTCCAGGGAGCGCACATGGCCATGTCCGAGGAAGCCGCCGCCGGGGCGGAGGCACCCGACACTCCGGCCGGGCCCGGAAGAGGACGCGTCCGGCTCAAGCGGACCGCCCTGATGGCCGTCCCGGCCGTCGTCGCGGGCGGCGTCCTGATGACGCTCACCGCGCAGGGCGTGCTCGCCACGCAGTTCTCGATCTCCGGCATGCCGTTCACGATCACCGCGACCTCGCTCCACGGCGACGGCTTCGAGCAGTTCGGGAGCCTCGACCACATGATCAAGAACAGCCCGAACCAGGGGCACACCGGCGGGCAGGTGCTGGTCGCGGTGACGGCGATCAAGACGGCCCAGATCACCAACCTGTGCCAGAGCGTCGACCTCGGCGGCATCAACCTGGTGATCCACGCCGGTGACGCCGGAACCCCGGTCACCGCTCAGAACCTCACCAGCGACTCCGACATGATGTCCGGCGACGCCTCGTTCTCCAACATCGAGATCGGCGGCGACGCCAGCGAGTACACCAAGGCCGGGGTTCAGGGCAAGCCGGGCGTCTTCGGCCAGCAGGCCGACACCATCGACATGGTGAACGTGAACCAGCACAACTACGCCAGCACCGCAGCCAGCTTCAAGCTGCCGCACCTGAAGCTGAGCTTCAGCTCGAAGGGCTGCTGATGACGGAGCCCACACCGCCGAGCGCCCGTGGCGGAGGGGGCGGAGCCGAGGGGACGGCTCCCGCTCCCGCCGCGGCGAGCGCGGCCGGGTCCGGCCCTGCGCCGGTCCCTGCGCCGGTCCCCGTGCCCGCACCGACCGCCGGCGTCGCGGCAGCCGTCGCGCCCGCCCGGCCGGTCAGGCGCGACTGGCGGGGACAGCGACCCTTCTGGGGCGGCCTGCTGGTGACGCTCGGGGGCGCCGAGATCCTCTTCACCCTGCGGGCGCCGCTGCCGGTCGTCCTGCACATGGGGATGCAGGGGATCGCCGGCTACCTCGTGCCGGCGGTGATGGTGCTCTGCGGCGTGCTGATCGTCTTCAACCCGGCGCAGCGGCTGTTCTACTCGTTCATGGCCGTGCTCGCGTCGCTGGGCAGCTGGCTGACGTCCAACATGGGCGGCTTCCTCTTCGGGATGCTGCTCGGCGTGATCGGCGCCTGCGTCACCTTCGGGTGGGTGCCCGACCAGCCGCTGCGGCGCGGCCGGGCCCGGCGCGAGCGGCGCAGGGCGCAGCGGCGGTCGGCGGGCAGCGGTGAGGCGGCCGGTCCGGCCGGGGCGTGACAGTGCCCCGTCCTCGGTGTCGGGAGAGCACCGAGGACGGGGCGTCGCGCTCCGTGGCCGGGGCGGGCTCAGATGGTCGAGGCGTCGATCACGAAGCGGTAGCGGACGTCGCTCGCCAGCACCCGCTCGTAGGCCTCGTTGATCCGGTCGGCGCTGATCAGCTCGATCTCGGCGGTGATGCCGTGCTCGCCGCAGAAGTCCAGCATCTCCTGGGTCTCCGGCAGCCCGCCGATCATGGAGCCGGCCAGCGAGCGGCGGCCGGTGAGCAGCGCGTGCGCGTTCACCGTGACGGGCTTCTCCGGCGCGCCGACCTGGACCATGGTGCCGTCGACGCGCAGCAGTCCGAGGTAGGCGCTGAGGTCGAGGTCGGCCGAGACGGTGTTGACGATCAGGTCGAAGCGGCCCGCCAGCTCGGTGAAGGTGGCCGGGTCGGAGGTGGCCCGGTAGTCGTCGGCCCCGAGCTTCATACCGTCCTCGCGCTTGCGGAGCGACTGGCTGAGCACCGTGACGTCCGCGCCCAGGGCGTGGGCGATCTTGACACCCATGTGGCCGAGCCCGCCGAGGCCGACGATCGCGACCTTCTTGCCCGGGCCCGCGCCCCAGTGGGTGAGCGGCGAGTACAGGGTGATGCCCGCGCACAGCAGCGGCGCCGCGGCGTCGAGCGGCAGGTTGTCGGGGATGCGCAGCGCGTACCCCTCGTCGACGACCAGCTCCGTCGAGTACCCGCCGTACGTGGGCCGGCCGTCGCGGCCGACACCGTTGTAGGTGGGGGTCATTCCGCCGCCGGTGCAGTACTGCTGCAGGCCGGACGTGCAGTTGTCGCACTCGCGGCAGGAGTCGACGAAGCAGCCGACGCCGACGCGGTCGCCGACCTTCCACTTCGTGACGCCGGGGCCGGTCTCGCTCACGACGCCGGCGATCTCGTGGCCCGGCACCATCGGGAAGATGCCGGTGCCCCAGTCCTCGCCGACCTGGTGGATGTCGGAGTGGCAGATGCCGGAGAACCGGACGTCGATCACGATGTCGTGCTCGCCGACCGCCCGGCGCTCGACGGTGGTCTTCCGGAGCGGGGAGTTCGCGGTGAGCGCCGCGTAGGCGGCGGCGGTGCGGGTGGGAGCCTGAGCCGTGTCGTTCGTGATGCCCGTGTTCGTCATGTCCTCAAGGCTGCGCCGGACCGTACGGGCCAACCAGACCAACGATCAACGTACGCAACCCCGACGTACGCAACCCCGACGTAGGGAAGCGGAACGTAGCAGCGCGCAACCTACGCACGGCAGTATCACCCTCGCCCGCCCCCGGGAGCGGCTGCCCGCCCGCATACTGCAGACATGGACCAGCGCACCGAACTCAGCGAGTTCCTCCGATCCCGCCGCGCCCGGCTGCGGCCCGAGGACGTGGGCCTGCCCGACCTCGGCACCCGTCGCCGGGTGCCGGGGCTGCGCCGCGAGGAGCTGGCCCAGCTGGCCGGGGTCAGCACCGCGTACTACACGCGGCTGGAGCAGGGCCACGGTGAGAGCGTCTCCTCCGCCGTCCTGGACGCCATCGCCCGTGCGCTGCGGCTCGGCCCGGCCGAGCGCGAGCACCTCGGCCGGCTCACCAAGCCCGCCCGCCGCCGCCCCGGCCGCGCCGCCGCCCGGATCCAGCAGGTCAGGCCCGCGCTGCAGCAGCTGCTCGACGCGATGGAGGGCGTGCCCGCGTACGTCCTCGGGCGGCGGCTCGACATCGTCGCCTGGAACCGGCTCGGCACCGCCCTGCTCGGCGACTTCGGCGCCATGCCGCCGGAGCAGCGCAACATGGCCTGGCACGTCTTCCTCGACCCGGCCGCCCGCGAGCTGTACCTGAACTGGGAGGGCAAGGCCAGCGACGTCGTCGGCATCCTGCGCCTGGACGCCGGGCGCGACCCGGACGACCCGCGCCTGGCCTCCCTGATCGGCGAACTCTCCCTCAAGAGCGAGGAGTTCCGCCGCATGTGGGCCGCGTACCGGGTGCAGGACAAGGGTCACGGCACCAAGGAACTGCACCACCCGGTGGTCGGCCGGCTCAGCCTCCAGTACGAGACGCTGCGCCCGGCCGGCGACGACTCCGACCAGGTCCTCGTCACCTACCACGCCGAGCCCGGCTCCGCGTCGGCCGAATCTCTGCGGCTGCTGGCGAGTTGGGCGGCGACGGAGCTTGCAGCGAAGGAGCTCACAGCGAAGGAGCTCGCGGCCAAGGATCTCGCGGCGAAGGCCGAGGGGGAGCCCCGGCCGGTCGCCGAGAGCCGCACGTCGGAACCCAAGGGCTGACGTCCGGTCCGATGGTCCCGGGTGTCCCGGGGCCATCGGACCGGACGCCGGCCGGCGGCGGCCGTGACCTCCTCCCGGCCGCGGGCGGCGGCCACCGCTGGAGCGGCTACCGGTAGCAGTACGAGTCCGACGAGGCGTCGCCGCCCGCGAGGTGCGTCTGGTGCACCCGCAGCCCGCGGAACTCCTCGCCGTGCGGGAAGAACCGCTCGTCCACGGTGAGCCCGCCCGCCTCGGTGTCCGCGTCCAGCTTGACGATCCACGGCTCGATGCCGTCCGGGTAGAACTGGTCGTCCCACGCGCCGTACAGCGAGTTCGTGAGGTAGAGCCGCCGCCCGTCCCGGCTGATCTCGACCATCTGCGGCGCCCCGCTCAGCGGCCGCAGCGGCTCGGCCGGGTGCGGCGTG
Organism: Kitasatospora sp. NPDC057936; assembly: GCF_042887525.1. Classification (NCBI taxonomy): domain Bacteria; kingdom Bacillati; phylum Actinomycetota; class Actinomycetes; order Kitasatosporales; family Streptomycetaceae; genus Kitasatospora; species Kitasatospora sp. NPDC057936. The sequence goes on along the minus strand of NZ_JBHVPD010000027.1, from coordinate 70,875 downwards.
CGGGCGGTGACCCCGCCCAGGCGCACCGAGGCGGTCCTCCGGGGGTGGAACGGGTCCGACACGTCAAACTGGAAGATCTCGCCGGTGCCCCACGCCGACACGTACAGCCAGCGGTCGTCCACCGACAGGTTGATGTCGGTGACCAGCGGCGGCACCGCGCCGAACGGCTGGAGCGCGGGCGGCAGGTCCTCGGTCTTGGCCGGCTCGGCCGGGATGTCGATCACCTTGCGCGCGGTGAACGCCGGCCCGTCCCGGTACCAGAGCCAGACGGAGGACGAGAGGTCCTCGACGTTCGCCACGACGCCCGCGAAGCCCCACTCCGCCTGCGGGTCGTGGGCCGGGCGCAGCTCCAGGACCATCTGGTACTGGTCGCCGAGGTCGACGCGCTGGAGGTGGCGGCCCGAGTCCAGCTCCCAGAAGTGCAGGGCGTGCCCGTACTTGCGCCCGAGCAGCAGCTCGGGCACCACCCCGTCCTCGACCATCCGCGGCGTGCCCCACTCGCTGGTGATGCCGACGTTCGTCCCGAGGTGCCACCACACGTCGTACGCGAGGTGCTGCGGCCCGCGCTCGGTCTCCCACGGGCGCAGCACGTCGAAGGTGGTGTGGTCGAGCAGCGCCACCCCGCCCGGTCCGTCCGTCCCGTCCCCGGCGCCGAGGCAGGACAGGAACACCCCGCCCGGCCCGCAGTGCAGCGTGTGCGGCCGCGAGTACCCGGCTCTGGCCGCCAGCTCCTGCGCCTCCACCGTCTTCACCAGCCGCGGCCGCACCGGATCGGGCCGGGTGTCCATCACGTGCACCCGCGACGACCGCAGCCCGGGCAGCAGCAGGTAGCGCCGCTCCGGGTTCTCGTGGCAGGCGTGCGCGAGGGCGCTGGAGCAGGCGTTCCACCCGAAGTGGTGCAACTCGTCCCCGAGGGTGGGCAGTTCGGCGAAGTTCAGCACCCGCCCGTAGCTCGCCGACGCCGGGTCGACGTCCACCGTCAGCAGCGCGTCCGGCCGCCGCCCCGCCCGGTCGAACCCGGCGACGTACGCCAGCGTCTCGGCCGGCGCGGCCATCGCCTCCGCGGCCGACCGGTACAACGACGGATCGGTGTGCCCGGCCGTCGAACCCTCGTCCTGCTGCACCATCTACGGACCCCCTCAACTCGCCTGCCGGTCACGGGAAGTGACGCGCGTCCGGGTAGCGTTCCACACCCCCACCGGCGCACCACAGGCGCACGGGGAGCGGTCCGGTGGTGCGCCGCCCGCCCACCCGCGGCCAGTACGCTGGGGAAGGCTCGCTGCGAGGGGCAAGGCCCGTGCAGGGCACCGGGCCTGTATCCGAGTGGGTGGGGTGGCGTGGGGTCGAGCCGCAAGTCGGACAAGAGGCGGTCGAAGAGTGCGAAGGTATCGAACGCGGTCATCGGCGGGACGTTCCACGGGCATACGATCCAGGCGGGGACCGCCCATGTGACCGTCCATGACCACAGATCCGGAAGCGTCCTCCGCACTTCCGCATCGCCGCTGCCGCCGCTCCCGCCACTGCCCGTTGCGTTCACCGGCCGCGACCGGGACGTCGGCGACATCCTCGCTTCGCTGGCCCCCGACGGGGTCTCGGGCGGCGATTTCTCAGGGCTGATGCTCACGGGGCTGGGCGGGATCGGCAAGACGACCGCCGCCATCGCGGCGGGCCGTGCGGCCATGGACCGGGGCTGGTTCCGCGGAGTGCTCTTCGTGGACATGCGCGGCTACGACGACACCTGCATGGAGGCCGGACAGGCGCTGGACACTCTGCTGCGGATGCTCGGCGTCCCCGCGGAGAACATCCCGCCCGACACCGAAGCGCGTGCCGCGTTCCTGCGGGCGGAACTCGACCGGAGCGAGTCGGGTGTTCTCGTCATCGCCGACAACGTGTCCAGCGCCCGGCAGGTCATCCCTCTTCGGCCTGCTTCGGCTCGCCATCGTCTGCTGGTGACGTCTCGGGAGATCCTCCCGGGGCTGGGCGCTCGTGTGCTTCGACTCGGCCTGCTGGATCCTGGAGCGGCCCGGGATCTCATGGCGTCGGAGGTGAGAGCGGCCTGGCCGCATGACGACCGGGTGGCTGCGGATCCCGATGGTGCCCTGCTCGTCGCGGAGTTGTGTGGGTACCTGCCTTTGGCGCTGCGACTTGCGGCCGCGCAGCTCATCGTCGATCAGCACCTGCAACTCGGCTGGCTGGCGAAGGACTTGACGGACTCGGCCGGCCGGCTGGACCTGCTGCAGGACGGGGAAACCGGGATCCGGCTGACTCTGGACAGTTCCCATCGGCGCCTCTCCGTTTCGCAGGCCGAGCTGTTCCGCCTGCTCGCGCTCAATCCCGGTCCCGAGATCTCCACCGTGGCGGCCGCGGTCCTGGCGGGCCGGACGCTTCGTGAGACCAGGATCATGCTCGCCCAACTCGCTCGTACCGCCCTCGTCTCACAGACCCCCGACGGGGGCAGGTGGTACCTGCACGACCTCGTTCACGTGTTCGCCGCCGAACGGGCCCAGATGCATCCGGAGCCGAGCCGGCAAGCCCGGCGACGCCTGTTGGAGTTCTACGTCGCCGCTGCGGGTGCGGCCAACGACTCCGTGACGGCACTGCCCGACAGTCCTCCTGAACTCGGCGTGTTCCACGACCGTTCGCATGCGCTCACGTGGATGGATCGTGAACGTCCCAACCTCGTCGGGACGGTGCAGGCAGCGGTGGCGACGAATCATCCTGAGCTCGTCACGGAGCTGGCCCCGGCGCTGGGCTCCTACCTGATCAGGAGGTTCCGGACGGACGACGGTCTGACGGTCACCCGTGCGGCCCTGGATGCGGCTCGTGCCCTCGACAGCACGTCGGACGAGGCTGCCGCCTGGAACAACTTCGGTCTGGCACTGCACGAGGCCCGTCGCTTCGACGAAGCCGCAGAGGCCTTCGGACGGTCCGGCGAGCTCTTCCGTCAGTGCGGCAACCGCAGGGGCGAGTCCAGTGCGCAGGGCAACCTCGCCAACTCTCTGCGCAAAGTCCGGCGCTTCGACGAGGCGCTCGCGGCCCACCAGCACGCCCTCGCCATCGATCGGGAGCTGGGCCACCGCCGTCGTGAGGGCGGGACCCTGAACAACATCGCGGCCACCCTGCAGGACATGCGGCGGTTCGACGAGGCCATCGAGATCCTCGAGTGCGCCCGCGACATCCATCGCGAACTGGGTGACGTGGACGGGGAAGCGACGGTGTGGTCGAACCTCGCCATGGCCATGGGGGAAACTCGTCGCTTCGACGAGGCCGTCGAGGCCGGTCGGCATTCCGCCCGACTCGCCAGAGATCTCGGGGACCCCCACCTCGAGGCGACGGCGTTGGAGGAGATCGGGGCGGTCTTCCAGATGACCGGCCGATTCGAGGAGGCGATCGCAATCCACCAGAAGACGTGCATCGGGTTCCGCGAACTCGGAGACCGTCATGGTGAAGCCCTGTCGTGGGGGAACCTCGGGCTCGCCCTGGGGGCCGTCCGGAGGTTCGAAGAGGCGGTGGATGCGCACGAGAAGGCCCTGGCCATACATCTGGAACTAGGAGACCGCCACGATTGGGCCCGTACCTGCGGCAATCTCGGCGCGGCCCTGAACGGACTGGGCCGGTTCGAGGAGGCCGAGGACGTACTCCGGCCGGCACTGGCCGTGTTCCAGGAGCGCGGTGACCGGCACGGTGAGAGTGCGGTGTGGAACAACCTCGGTGCCGTGCTGGAGGAAGCAGGCCGTCGGGGCGAGGCGATCCAGGCCCACCAGGAGGCACTGCGTGCTGTGCAGGAGGTGGGTGACCGACCGGCGGAGAGCCGGTCCTTGACCAACCTCGGCGACGTGCTCCGGGAAGCGGGCCACGTCGGCGCGGCGATTGCCGCTCACGAACAGGCCCTCGAAATCCATCGGGCTCTGGGCGATCGCCACGGTGAGGCGAAGCTGCAGGACAAACTCGGCCTGGACTTCGGTGAGGGAGGTGATCATCAGGCCGCAGCCGACGCCTTCCAGCGGGCCCGGCGGCTGTACCTGGACCTCGGTGACGAGGACGGTGAGGCCGTGGCACTGCTCGGTCAGGCAGATGCCCTCTGTTCTCGGAGTGGCTTTCAGGAAGCAGCGGACGCGGCCCGCGAGGCTCTCGTGTTGTTCCGGCGGCTCGGCTCGGCCGACGGCGAGGCGGCGGCCTGGTACTGCCTCGGCGATGCCTTGCACGGGGTGGGCGAGACGGCTGAGGCCGAGACGGCGCTCCGGCGGGCCGAGACCTGTGGCCAGGTGCTCGATGCCGACGGTGACGACGGGTCCGGCGCGGACGCGGTCGCCGATTGATTCCCGCCGGGTGGGCACCGCCGCGCGGGGCGGGGCTACCGGCCGGTATCGTCGGGGCTCGGGAACGGTGGAGACCTGCTGCGGCGGGCCCGAGTGCGGATAGGTGCGGCGAGACGCGATGGAGTTTCGGGAAGACATCCTGGGTGCCCCTTACGAGGCGGTCGAGCTGCCGCTGCGGCGCGACTACGAGGGCGAGGCCTGCGCGACGCTCGTGCGCCGGCTCGTGCCGGGGTCCGAGAAGGCCGTGCTGTACGTCCACGGGTACAACGACTACTTCTTCCAGACCAACCTCGCCGACCACTTCGTCGCGCTCGGGTTCTCCTTCTACGCGCTCGACCTGCGCAAGTACGGGCGCTCGCTGCGCCCGCACCAGTCGCCGAACTTCGTGCGCGACCTCGTCGAGTACGACGAGGAGATCGACGAGGCGGTGCGGATCGTCCGCGAGGCGGACGGGCACCGGCAGGTGCTGCTGAACGGGCACTCCACCGGCGGCCTGATCGGGGCGCTGTGGGCCGGGCGGCGCTCCGGGCGGGGCCTGATCGACGGGCTGTTCCTGAACAGCCCCTTCCTGTCCATGCCGGCCTCGGCCGCCGCGGTGACCTTCGGCGGCCCGGCCGTCTCGGCCATCGCCCGGGTCGCGCCGACGCGGGTGCTGCCCTCCGGGCTGAACCCGCACTACACGCACAGCCTCCACAAGGACCACCGCGGCGAGTGGGACTTCGACCTCCGGCTCAAGCGGCCCGAGGGCTTCCCGCTGTTCGCCGGCTGGCTCGCGGCCATCCACCAGGGGCACCGGCGGGTGCGGCGCGGGCTCGGCATCGACGTGCCGGTGCTGCTCATGGCCTCCACCGCGTCGATCTCGACCACCAAGTGGCACAACGCCCTGCACCACGCCGACGGCGTCCTGCGCGCCGACGACATCGCCGCCCAGGGCCCGCACCTCGGCCGGCACGTCACCATCGTCCGGATCGAGGGCGGCATGCACGACCTCGTCCTGTCCGGCGAGAGCGCCCGCACGCAGGTCTTCGCCGAGCTCGACCGCTGGCTCGACGCCTACCTGCCGGCCGTGCCGGTCGGGGAGCCCGCGTGACCGACGAGCCGGTGCCGGTCGGGCGGCCCACCGACCTCGGGTTCGCCAAGCTCATGCCGGACATCGACCGCGACGGCGGCTGGCTGCTCACCCTCGACGGCACGCCGCAGTCGTACGTCGACCTCGCCGACCCCACGCACCTGGAGTTCGAGTACACCCGCCGCCTCGGCCACCTCGCCGACGCGCTCGCCCCCGCCGGGCGTCCCCTCGACGTGCTCCACCTCGGCGGCGGGGCGCTCACCGTGCCCCGGTACGTCGCCGCGACCCGGCCCGGGTCGCGGCAGCAGGTCGTCGAGGTGGACGGCCCCCTGCTCGCCCTGGTCGAGGAGCACCTGCCGTGGCAGGGGCCCGGCGTCGACATCACGGCGACGGTCGGCGACGCCCGCACCGCCCTGGCCGCCGTACCCGCCGGATCGCTGGACCTCGTCGTCGCCGACGTCTTCCACGGTTCCCGCACGCCCGCGCACCTGACGTCGGTGGAGTTCCTGCGCCTGGCAGCCGCCGCGCTGCGCCCCGGCGGCTGCTACGCCGCGAACCTCGCCGACGGCCCGCCGCTGGCCTTCGCCCGCGCCCAGGCCGCGACCGTGCGAGCGGTGTTCCCCGAGGTCTGCCTGATCGCCGAGGCCCCGGTGCTGCGCGGCCGCCGCTACGGCAACATCCTGCTGGCCGGCTCGACCGCCCCGCTCCCGGTCGCGGACCTCTCCCGCGCCCTGGCCGCCGACATCTTCCCGGCCCGCCTGACGGACGGCACCGACCTCGCCACCCTGGTCGGCCGCACGCCCCCGGTGACGGACGCCGACGCCACCGACTCCCCGCCACCCCCGGACGGCGCCTTCAGCGTCGGCTGAGGCGGCTGGCCCCTTCCGGTGGGCCCGGCCGCGCGTCGGCTCGCGCGGCCGTCGTCCCGGGGTGTGAGAATCGGCGGGTTCGAGCGGGTGCTCGGGTGGACGGCGGAGGGAGAGGGCGATGGGCGGCGTGGAGCGGCCGGACTTGGGGGAGGTGCCGGAGACGGCGCTGTGGACGCTGTGGCACCGGGCGGTGGAGGCCCGGCGGCCGGACGCGGTCCTGCACGACCCGAAGGCGGTCGAGCTCGTCGGGCGGATCGACTTCCCGTTCGAGGAGCGGTTCGGGCGCCGGGCGGCGGTCGCGCAGCTCCAGGCGCTGCGGGCGGCGTGCTTCGACCGCGAGGTGGCGGACTTCCTCGCCCGCAACCCGCGCGGCACCGTCGTCTGCCTGGGCGAGGGCCTGGAGACGCAGGCCTGGCGGGTCGACAACGGGCGCGCCCGCTGGATCTCCGTCGACCTGCCGGAGACGGCCGCGCTGCGCGAGCGCCTGCTCCCGCCGGACGCGCGCCACCGCATCGTCGTGTGCTCCGCCACGGACCCGCGCTGGATGGACGAGGTGGACCCGGCGCAGGGGGTGCTCATCAGCACCCAGGGCCTGCTGATGTACCTGCGCCCGCCCGAGGTCCGCGGGCTGATCGCGGCCTGCGCCGAGCGCTTCCCCGGCGCGACCTTCGTCCTCGACGCGGTGCCGCGCTGGTTCAGCGCGCGGGCCGTCCAGGGGAAGCTGCGGGACAAGTACTACAAGGCGCCGGCCATGCCGTTCGGCATGGACGCGGGCGAGCGCGGGAAGCTCGCCACCGCACACCCGGCGGTGACGGACGTCCGCGAGGTGTACCCGGAGGGCGGGCGCGGGATCGTCCGGGCGCTGCTGCCCCTCGCGGCCCGTGTGAACGGCAGGCCGTCCGTGGTCGCACTGCGCTTTGCCAAAAAGAGGGAATCGGCCGAAGGTAGCGGAACCTCCGCCGCGGCCCGTACGTCGTAAGACCAGGTAAGACCAGGCGATCGGCGGGGAGAACACGGCCGGCCGGCACGTTAGGCTGCCTGGTCAGAGGGGGAGCGGCCCGCGTGCCGCCATCGGAAGACCGCCGGGACGGGCGCACCGCACAGGGGCGCGCCCGCACCGACCTGCCACGGAGGTACTGGCCTTGCACATCGACGCCTGGATCGAGAGCGTCCCCCCGGGGGCCGTGTACGGCCTCGTGGGCTTGATCATCGGTCTGGAGTCGCTGGGCATCCCGCTGCCCGGCGAGATTGCGCTGGTCACGGCGACGCTGATGGCCGTCAAGGGCGTCGTGAGCCCGTGGGGCATCGCCGGCGTGGCGATCGCGGGCGCGATCATCGGCGACTCGATCGGCTACTCGATCGGGCGCAAGGGCGGCAAGCCGCTCTTCGAGAAGCTCGGCCGCAGGTTCCCCAAGCACTTCGGGCCCTACCACCTGGCCACCGCCGAGCGGTCGTTCCAGCGCTGGGGCATGTGGGCGGTCTTCTTCGGCCGCTTCATCGCGCTGCTGCGCATCTTCGCGGGGCCGCTGGCGGGCGCGCTGAAGATGCCGTACTGGAAGTTCCTGATCGCGAACGTGCTCGGTGGCGTGGTCTGGGCCGGCGGTACGACGCTGCTGGTCTACAAGGTCGGCAAGAGCATCGAGCCGTGGCTGTCGCGCTTCTCGTGGGCCGGGCTGGCGGCGGCCGTCGTCGTGGGCGCCGGCTCGGCGTGGTTCATGAAGCGGCGCGCCGCGAAGGCGCACGCCGCGCACGAGGCGGCGGAGGCGGCGGCATCGGAGAGCGTCAAGGAGCCGGTGGCGGACTGACGTTCGGGCCGCGGGGTCACCTGCGTCGGCGGCGGTGCGGAGTAGCGTGTGATCACGCACAGCCCGCACCGAAGGCACCGCCCGCACCGCACCGAGCACTGGAGGCCCCGATGACGCAGCCGACCTGGGACGCCGTGGACGCGTACTTCTCGGACACGCTGGTCGGCCACGACCCCGTCCTGGAGGCCGCGTCCGCCGCCGCCGACGCGGCGGGCCTGCCGCACATCGCCGTCGCCCCCAATCAGGGCAAGCTGCTGCACCTGCTGGCGCTGACGGTCGGGGCCCGGCGGATCCTGGAGGTCGGCACGCTCGGCGGCTACAGCGCGATCTGGCTGGCGCGCGCCCTGCCGGCGGACGGCACGCTGATCACCCTGGAGATCGACCCGAAGCACGCCGAGGTCGCCCGCGGGAACCTCGCCCGCGCCGGGCTGGACAAGGTGGCCGAGGTGCGGCTCGGCAGCGCCCTCGACTCGCTGGCCGTGATCGGCGCGGAGGGCGGCGAGCCCTTCGACCTCGTCTTCATCGACGCAGACAAGGTCAACAACCCCGCGTACTTCGCGTGGGCGCTCAAGCTGACCAGGCCGGGCTCGCTGATCGTGGTCGACAACGTGGTCCGCGGCGGCGCCGTCGCGGACGCCGCCAGCGCCGACTCCGCCGTCGTCGCCACGCGTAGGCTGCACGACGTGATCGCGGCCGAGCCGCGCGTCACCGCGACGTCCGTGCAGACCGTCGGCAGCAAGGGCTACGACGGCTTCACGCTGGCGCGCGTGCAGAACTGAACCACCGCAACACCTTGGAGGACCCTGTGCGGATCGGACTGCTGGGCACCGGCCCCTGGGCGGAGCGCGTGCACGCGCCCGTCCTCGCCGACCACCCCGGGCTGGAGTTCGCGGGCGTGTGGGGGCGCCGTCCCGAGGCCGCCACGGCGCTCGGCGCGGCGCACGGCGTGCCCGGGTACGCGGACCTCGACAAGCTGCTCGCCGAGGTGGACGCGGTCTCGATCGCGCTGCCGCCGACCGTCCAGGCCGACCTCGCGGTGCGCGCCGCCGAGGCCGGCTGCCACCTGCTGCTCGACAAGCCGGTCGCGCTGACCGTCCCGGACGCGCGGCGCGTCGCCGGGGCCGTCGAGCGGCACCGCGTCGCGTCCGTCGTGTTCTTCACCGTCCGCTTCGGCGGCGACCAGATCCCGTGGATCGAGCAACAGGCCGCGCTGGGCGGCTGGTTCACCGGCCGCTCGGACTGGCTCGGTTCGGTGTTCGCCCCCGGCAGCGGCAGCCCGTACGCGGCGTCGCCGTGGCGGCAGGAGAAGGGCGCGCTGTGGGACGTCGGCCCGCACGCGCTGTCCGTGCTGCTGCCGGTGCTCGGCGACGCGACGCGGGTGACGGCCGTGGCCGGCCCGCTCGACACGATCCACCTGGTGCTGCGCCACGCGGGCGGCGCGTCCAGCACGCTGGCGCTCAGCCTGACGGCGCCGGTCGCGGCCGGCGGCACGGGCATGGAGATCCGCGGCGAGCACGGCGTGGCCCACCTGCCGGAGCGCGGCGAGGGCCCGATCGCGGCCCTGCACCGCGCCCTGGACGCCCTCCGGGACTCCGCGCGCACGGGCCAACCGCACGCGTGCGGCGCGGAGTTCGGGCTGCGCGTGGTGGAGATCCTCGCGGCCGCCGAGCGCTCGCTGGAGTCTTCGGCGCCCGTCGAGGTGTGATCCCGGCGGGCCAGTGTCCCTTGGCCCAGCGTCCCTTGGCCTACCGTCCCTTGGCCTCGAAGCGGACGAAGTCCCGCCCGGCGGGACCCGCCTGGAGGCCGAGGGACTGGCCGATCACCGCGGTCGGCGCGCCGACGAGCTCGCACAGGCGGCGCATCAGCTCCTCCCCGGAGGTCCGACTGCCGTCCGGCGCCGGGTCGTTGCGCAGTGCGGCGAGCGCGGCCGGGTCGGCGAGGCCGGCCTTGCGCGCGATCTTCCCGCAGTAGGAGTCCCAGTCGGTCCGGTGGGCGGCGTACTCGGCCGGGTCGGCCGGCGGGGTCCAGTCGCGGGCCCAGCCCATGTTCTCGTACCCGCCGCCGGGGAAGCAGACGGTGACGCACAGGCCCCACTCGGCGTCCTCCAGCAGCCACACCGTCGTCTTGGAGTCGACGGCGAGCATCCAGGCCGGGTCCATGATGCGGCTGCGGCTGATCCGGCCGAAGCGCGGCTTCGGCGGGTCGAACAGCAGGCCGGTGCCCTGCGGTCCCCGGTAGAGGTAGCCGCCGCGCTTGCCTCGTGCGAGGGCGGTGAGCACCTGTTCGGAGGGGGCGGAGGTGATGGCGGCGTACGTGGGCACGGTGGATCCTCGGAAGTGATGGTCGGGTCGGTGGCGGTCGGCGCCGGTCGGGTCGGGACCGGTCAGTCGGTGCTGGTCGGTCGGCGCCGTCAGTCGGCGCTGCGCAGCGCGGAGGCGTGGTAGACGAGGTGCGCCGGGACGGCGGCGTCGATGGCCCGCGCGGCCGCGCCGATGTCGCCGATCAGGTCGGGAACGACGGGCACGAAGCAGGTGCTGTGCCCGTACACGATCCGGGCCGGACCGCGCACCTCGACGGCCGCGATGTCGTCGAACGGCACGTGGTGGATCTCGCCGTCGGGTTCGCGCGCCCACACCCCGGCGTGGTTGACGACGAACCGGGTCTTGCGGGCCGCCGAGTAGCGCAGCCGGTCGGCCAGCGGGGGCTTGAACACCTCGCCGTCGGCGGGCAGTTCGGTGTGGTGGGTGCAGCGGTGGCGGGGCACCGGGGTGCCGTCGGGCAGGACGGGGGAGACCTCGACGCCGCAGGGCACGACGAGCAGGGCGGTGCGCAGCGCGTCCGCGAACGCCCGGCGGGCCCGGTCGGGGGTGACGGCGGCGAGGGCGTCGAGGCGCGCGGCCGCGTCGCGGTAGGTCTCGCCGAACAGCGACCGGGCGGCGGCGTGGCCGAGTTCGGCGATCGTGTTGCGCGGGTCGGTCCAGACCTCGCGCATGCCCTCGCGCTCCTCGGCGAGTTCGGCCTCGGTGACGCCGTCGCGGGCGAGCCGCAGGGCCTCGTGCCAGAGCAGCTCGCTGACGGTCTGTTCCTGGCCCTCGCGGGCGTCGAGGTAGACGGTGTGTTCGCCGGTGGCCGCGCCGGCGTTGTCGAGGCTGCCGCCGACGTCGTAGGTGAGGCCCAAGGCGTGCCGGGCGCTGTCGCGCAGGCGCTGAGCGAACACGGCGACGGCCGCCATGAGGGCGGCGTCCGCCAGTGCGCCGTGCAGCGCGATGCCGGGCCCGGGGACGTCCTCCTGGCGCCAGGACCGGCCGCTGAGCAGCGCGGGCCGGGTCCGGGCGCGGTCGGGCCGCGCGCCGGCGGGCAGCGGCAGGCGCAGCCCGGCGGGCGGCGGGCCGGTGAGGACGAGGACGGCGTTGCCGGCGTGGAAGTACCGGAACAGCGTGTCCTGGACGGCCTCGACGGTGATCCGGTCGGCGCCCGGCCCGCGGTAGGCGGCGAGCCCGAGGCCCTGGACGCCGTACCGGTGCGAGAGCAGCTCGGCGGTCTGGGGGACGGCGACCCGGCCGTCCTCCGCCTCCAGGACCCCGGCCTCCCGGTCGATGCGGTCCAGCGGCAGCTCGCTCAGCGCGGCGCACACCCGGCCCAGGTAGTCCACGACCTGCTCGGGCTGCCCGGAACACGTGAACCGGGTGAGTTCGAGGTCGACGGACGCGTTGTGGTCGTGGTGGAGCCGCGGCAGCGTGCTCATCGCCAGGTGCTCCACGAGGTGGACCACCCCGAGCGTGCGCAGCGTCTCGTCCCGCGCCCCGCACCCGAAGATGAGCTCGGCCTCCAGCGGGCCGGGCGCGGGGGCCCACAGGACTGGTATTCCGTCGATGACCTCGTGATTCACGCGGCGATCATAAGGGGTGAAGTTCTTTACCCAGTAATGACCCTCATTTTGCCTGCTCACGAGATGCGGCCCACGGCGGACCGTGGGACTCCTCGCGAAGGACGTCGATCCGCTGCCGGACCTCGTCCGGCCGGTGCCCGGCGGGGCTTGCGGGGACGAGGACGGCCCCGGTCGCCGATACGAGAATGAAACGTCGTCACAGGAAACTGATGTGACCGATGAAGGGATGAAACGCGGTCCAGACGAGAACCTGATGTCCCGTCCCTACAGTGCCGCACATGTCACATACCGATTGCCGGAATCGCCTTCGCCGCAGCCGGACCCCCGGCCGAGCGTGCACCCAAGCCGCCCTGACCGCAGTCGTGTTGGCCGCCGGCCTCGCGCTGGCCCCGTCCGCAGGGGCGGTGCCGGAGGACGGGGCCGCCACGAGCCGGGTGGCCGTCCATCCGGAGGCGGTCACGGCCGCGCAGCAGCAAGCCGTCCTGGACTACTGGACCCCGGCGCGGATCGCCGCCCTGACCCAGCCGTCGTCCGGCAACCCGCCCAGGAGCGGCCCCGACGGAGCCCCGTGGACCGGTGCCGCCACCCTGAGCGGGACGGTGGGCAGGCTCTTCTTCACCAACCACGGCGAGGACGAGAGCTGCACCGCGACCGTCGTGAACAGCGCCAACCGCAGCACCGTCGTCACGGCGGCGCACTGCGTCAACAGCACCGACCTCCTCGGTGAGAACGACGAGTGGCTGTCGAACGAGATGTTCGTCCCGGGCTACCACGACGGCCTCGCGCCGTACGGCAGGTTCGTCGCGCGCGCCGGGGTCGCCGATGCCACCTGGCTCCTCAACGACCAGCAGAACGGCCTGAAGTTCGACGCGTACGACCAGGCGTTCCTGGTCCTGAACGGCAACGCCGCGGGCCAGCGCGTGCAGGACGCCGTCGGTGCCGCACAGCGCATCGGCTTCGACCGGCCGGGCAACGCGTCGGTCCACCAGTTCGGCTACCCGCGCGAGGCCTCGGGCGACCCCTCGCGCGCGGGTCTGCCCGAGTTCACCGGGGCCAGGCTCGCCCACTGCGCGGGTCGGACCCGTGAGTACCCCGGTACCAAGGAGCACCCGGAGCCCCGGGGCGAGTGGGGCGCCCCTTGCGTGATGGGCGGCGGCTCCAGCGGCGGTCCCCGCGTCGCCGACTTCGACCCGTCCTCGGGGATCGGCACCGTCGTGGGCGACAACACCCAGGGCGCCTTCTTCGACTCCTCGGGCCGGGTGTGCGAGCGCGGCACCGCCTCCTGCACCCGGCACCTCGTCGGTCCGCAGTTCACCTCCGCGATCACGGAGCCGCTGTACCGGGCCGCCGAAGCCGCACCCGTCGCCTGATCACGACCGTCCCCCGAAACGAACCGGACCCTACCGAGAATGGCAACGATGTCAGCCGCACACCGAGCATTCCCCCGCAACCTCGCCGCCGCGGGAGCCCTCCTGCTGAGCGCGGCCACGGCGGCGGCCGTCCTGCTGCCGGCCGCCGCCCACGCCGCGGAACCGGAGCCCATCGCGACGCACGCCGGAGCCACGACCGACCAGGAGCGGAGCCGGATCGACGCCTACTGGACCCCGGCCCGGATGAAGCTGGCGGGCGCGGTGGTCCCCGAGATCACCCCCGTGCCCGAGGACGACAACACGCCCGACGATCAGCTGCCGCTTCCCCCGAACACGCTGGATCCCGGAGCGACCTGGACGCACGGAGGGGCGGTGAACGGGAGCGTCGGGCGGCTCTTCTTCACCTTCTCCGACGGCTACGACGGCAGCTGCACGGCGACGGTCGTCGAGAGCGCCAACCGCAGCACCGTCGTCACGGCGGCGCACTGCCTGCGGGGCGTCGGCCCCTCCGCCGCCGACGGCACCTGGCGGCACAACGTCTACTTCGTGCCCGGCTACCGCAACGGCACCAAGCCGCTCGGCGGCTTCAGCATCAGGAGCATGGCCACCTCCGCCCGCTGGGACGCCGACCCGGGCACGACGACGTCGAGCGACGTCGCCGTGGCCGGCCACGACACGGGAGTCCTGGTGGCGAACCCCTCGGCCGAGGGGCGGCGCATCGCGGACGTCACGGGAGCCCAGCGGATCGCGTTCACCAGGCCCGTCGACGGGGAGTTCATCCACACCTTCGGGTACCCGAAGGACCGGCTCAACAACCCCGCCGCCAAATACGCCGGATCCCGGATGATCCACTGCGCCGGACCGGCCCGCCCCGGCCCCAAGGCCCCCCTCCTGTGGGGCGAGTCCTGCGACATGTCCCACGGAGCGAGCGGCGGCCCGCATCTGGCCCGCTTCGACACGCGCACCGGCGTCGGCACCGTCGTCGGCGTCACCACCACCAGCGAGGACCTCGCGGGCGGGCAGACCAACACGCTCTACGCCACGCGCTTCGGTGACAGTGCCCGCCACCTCTACACCTGGGCCCAGACCCGCCAGGCCTGACCTCCCATCCCGCCCCTGCCCGGCCTGACCTCCCATCCCGCCCCTGCCCGGCCGGCGTCGCCGCCCGGCCGGGCAGGGCACCTTCTCGACGCGGCCGGCGAGCCGCCGTCAGGCCGGGGGCAGGCCGGGCCCGGCCTGGTCGGGGCGGCGGTCGGCGGGGCGGGTCGGGGGGATGACGGGGGCGCGGAAGTCGCGGGGGCCGGACCACAGGGCGGGGACGGCGTCGCTGCGCCGGGCGAGCTCGTAGGCGAGGGCCTCGTAGTTGACGCGCCAGCCGTTGAAGTGGCGCCAGGCGTCCTCGACCGGCCGCTCGCGGGTGAACCCGGCGGCGGTGATCATCGCGACGGCGCCGATGTACTCGGCGTAGGTGAGGCGGATCGGGGTGGCCGGGTCCGGGTCGGCGTCGAAGTCGACGCGCAGGGCGCGCGCGATGTCGCGCATGGCGGTGAAGCCGGCGCGGATCACCAGGCGGGCCTCGGGCGGTGCGGAGCGCGGGCAGAGGGCGAGGTGGAGGGCGGCGGCGTCCATGACGGCGATCAGGCCGACGACCCAGCTGCGGTTGGGCTGCGGGGAGCGGAAGGAGAGCAGCACCGGGTAGTTGGAGTGGCTCTCGCCGATGTCGGCGGCCAGCCGCTCCCAGTCCCGGTAGAGCTGCGGCAGGGCCGTCTCGGTGTCGACGAGGGACTGCCGGGCCAGCAGCTCCGGGCCCCACGCGGGCTCGCCGGCCCGGGACTGGAGCAGCGTCACCTCGGTCTCGCGCCGCTGGTAGGCGGCGTAGAGGGTGGGCAGGTAGGCGATCTGCAGCGCGATGACGAGCGGGCCGCTGGAGGCGGCCATGAAGTCGATCACGGACAGGTGCAGGCGGTCGCCGCTGGCGAAGCCGAGCGTGAAGAGGCTGGATCCGGCCTCGCGGAACGAGACCGACCAGTCGAGCTCCGACGTGCCGTGCAGCAGCAGCGTGTACGCGAGCAGCATCCCGCTGAGCCACACCCCGAGCATGCCCAGCAACACGAGCGGCGCGAGCCAGGTCAGTGCCCGGTCCTGCGCCCGGTAGGTGCCGAAGGGCGCGGCCCAGACGCGCAGCAGCAGCCGGAGCGCGGCCCAGAGCCGGAAGACGAGCGCCGAGTACAGGCCGCGGGGTACGACGAGCGTGCGCAGGATGCTGCCGATGACGAGCAGGAGCACGAGCACGCCGGCCACGGTGTGGATCAACCTCATGGGGTCATTCTGGCGGTCGTCCAGGTCAGGCGCGGCGCGGGGCGCCGACGGTGGCGGTTCGGCGCCGGGTACGGCGGTGGCTCGGCGGTGGTTCAACGCGAGCGGTCGTGTGCGGTATGAACATGATCACACCGATTTGGTGGCGTCCTGGCGCGGTCCCGCAGGCGTCTACCCCTTTGACGGGGACTGCATCCACCGACAGATCGGAGACCGGGCTGTGCGTTTACACAGGGTCGGGGGCAAGGGCGGGGGCAACGGCGGGGGCGACGAGGACCAGACGGGGCGCCGACGACGGCACCCGCTACGGCGGCCCGACTACCCGCGCCGGGGCCGGCGCGGGATCCGCCGCTGGCTGCCGTCCTGGCGGCAGCTGCTCCTGCTCACCGGTGCCGGAGCGGTGACGGTCACGGCGCTGGCGGCCTGGCTCTACGCGACCACCGAGGTGCCCGAGGACCTCAACGCCTTCGCCACCCAGCAGAACAACGTCTACTACTGGGCGGACGGCACCGAGATGGCCAGGATCGGCGAGACCAACCGCCAGGAGGTGCCGCTCGACCGGGTGCCGGAGCCGGTGCAGTGGGCGGTGCTGTCCGCGGAGAACGAGACCTTCTACTCGGATCCGGGGATCTCGCTCTCGGGCATCGGCCGGGCGGTCGTCTCGATGGCCACCGGCGGCGACACCCAGGGCGGCTCGACCATCACCCAGCAGTACGTCAAGAACAGCTACCTGAACCAGCGCCAGGCCATGTCCCGCAAGCTCCGCGAGGCCGTCATCGCGATCAAGCTCGACCAGCGGATGAGCAAGCGGGACATCCTGGCCGGCTACCTGAACACCAGCTGGTTCGGGCGCGGCAGCTACGGCATCGAACGGGCCGCCGCCGCGTACTACGGCAAGGACGTCTCGCAGCTGAACCCGAGCGAAGGGGCCTTCCTGGCGGCCCTGTTGAAGGGGGCGGGGCAGTTCGATCCGGCGCTCGGCGAGGAGAACCGCGAGCGCGCCGAGGACCGGTGGTCCTGGATCCTGGACCGGATGGTGAAGGCCGGAAAGCTGTCCGCCGCCGAGCGCGCCGGCTACACGGAGTTCCCCGAACCGAGGCCCCAGCCGAAGGCGGCGGGGCTGAGCGGCCAGGTCGGCTACCTGGTGGACATGGCCAGGGCCTACGTCGAGGGCCACAGCGACATCACCCCGGCGCAGTTCGACCTCGGCGGCCACCAGATCTTCACCACCTTCGAGAAGCCGCGGGTCACCGCGCTGGCGGCGGCCGTGCAGGAGGCCACGAAGGGCATCGACCCGAACGCCCGCGAGGCCGACAAGCTGCTGAAGGTCGGCGCCGCGTCGGTGGCCCCGGACGGGCGGATGGTCGCGCTGTACGGCGGCCCGGACTACCTGAAGCAGGGGTACGACAACGCCAACGCCTCGTCGGTGCCGATGGGTTCGGCCTTCACCCCGCTGGTGTACGCGGCGGGGCTCGGCCAGGGCGTGCAGCGCCAGCGCGGCGGCAGCCGCTCGCCGGTGACGCCGGCCACCGTCTACAACGGCGACCACGGGGTGAACGTCATGACCCCGGAGGGGCCGTACTGGGGGCGGGACGGGAAGACCGCCAAGACCGCCAACGACGGCGGGCGCAGCTGGGGCCCGGTGAGCCTGCGGAGCGCGATCGAGCAGTCC
The DNA here is from genome assembly GCF_042887525.1 of Kitasatospora sp. NPDC057936. Classification (NCBI taxonomy): domain Bacteria; kingdom Bacillati; phylum Actinomycetota; class Actinomycetes; order Kitasatosporales; family Streptomycetaceae; genus Kitasatospora; species Kitasatospora sp. NPDC057936. The sequence continues at coordinate 53,566 of NZ_JBHVPD010000027.1, read as the reverse complement.
GTCAACGGGCCGATGGCGCAGCTCGCCATGGACGTCGGCCTGGACCGGGTGCAGCAGACCGCCACGGACCTGGGCCTCCTCCCGGGCAGCATGGGCGAGCTCGTGCCGGCCTTCGGCGTCGGCAACTCCACGCCGAGCGCGATCAGGGCCGCCGACGCGTACGCCGCCTTCGGGGCGAAGGGCAGCCGCACCGACCCCTACCCGGTGCTGCGGATCACCCGCAACGGGGAGGTGCTCGCGCTGCGGCTGCCGACGGCCGTCCAGGCGCTGAGCGTGGCTGCGGCGGGGGAGGTCGACGCGGCCTTGAAGGGCGCGGTTCGTGGCGGCAGCGCGCAGGCGGCCGCGGAGGCCGGCCCGGACGTGGCGGCGAAGCCCGGTACCACCGTGGACCGTACGGCGGGGTGGTTCGTCGGCTACAACGCGCGTGTGTCGACGGCGGTGACGGTGTTCCGGGCGGACCTGAAGGACATGAAGCTGCTCTCTCTGGAGGGCCTCGGCGGGGCTGCCCCGGACACCCTGGACTCCGAGCTGCCGGCGCGGATCTGGACGTCGTTCATGAAGGCGGCCGGGTAGGGCCTACAGACCCCAGGGCCCGAGCTTCTCCGGGTTGCGGACCGCCCAGATCCGGGTGACCCGGCCGTCGGCGACGTCGAACGACGCCACCGTCATGACGACGCCGTCGCGCCGGGCCACCAGGCCGGGCACGCCGTTGACCGACCGCTCCAGGAGCTCCATTCCCGGCGCCTTGTCGGCGATGGCGAGCATGTATTGGGCGATCTGCGCGCCGCCCTCGACCGGGCGCAGGACGGTGCCGACCAGCCCGCCGCCGTCGGCGGTCATCACGGCGGCGGGGTCGAGCACGGAGACGAGGGCGGCGACGTCCTTGTCCTCCCAGGCCTTCTTGAGGCGGCGGATGGTGTCGGCCTGCCCGGTGGCCGTCGCGGGGGCGGGCGTTGCGCCCACCCGTCGCCGGGCGGAGGCCGCCAGTTGCTTGCAGGCCGCGGGGGTACGGCCGAGGACGCCGGCGATCTCGGCGAAGGGGTAGCGGAAGACGTCGTGCAGGACGAACGCCACCCGCTCGGCGGGCGTCATCGACTCCAGGACGACGAGGAAGGCCATGGCCACCGACTCGTCGAGGACGATCTGGTCGGCGAGGCTCTCCTGGCCGTTCTCGCGCTGGGGACGGTCGGGCAGCGGCTCCGGCAGCCAGGCGCCGACGTACCGCTCACGGCGGGCCCGCGCCGAGCCGAGCACGTCCAGGCAGATGCGGCCGGTCACGGTCGTCAGCCACGCGCCGGGGGACACGATCTCGTCGCGCCGGCCGCCCGGCAGCGCGTACCAGCGGGCGTAGGCCTCCTGGACGGCGTCCTCGGACTCGGCGAGGGAGCCGAGCAAGCGGTAGGCGATGTTGAGCAGTTGGCGCCGCTCGCCGGCTATGCCGTCCTGTGCCGATCCCATGGTCTTCGGCCTTACCTTTCCCGGGCCTGTGTCGTCGTGTTCGTGAGACCTTACTGAAGAGAGGACCGAGACATGGCGACGCAGACGACTCCCGTGCGGCGTACGTTCCCGTTGGTGCGGATCGCGATCGCGCTCCAGACCCTGACGATCTTCCTGCAGGCCGCCTCCGCCGGGTTGCTGCTGACCGCGTCCTACGGGGAGACGCTGCACAGCGTCGGCGCCCGCGTGATGTACGGGGCGTCGATGCTGTACGTGCTGGCGGCGGTGCTGGCGTGGAAGCCGGGCGGTGGCCCGGTGCGGCCGGTCTGGGAGGCGTCGGGCTTCCTGATCCTCGCGTCGGTCCAGGTCGTGCTCGGCGTCGCGCACGTGCCGTCGGTCCACTTGCCGTTGGGCGTGGCGATGTTCGGGCTCAGCGTGCTGGCGCTGGCGCGGCGGTGAGCGAATGCCTGGGTGCGCGAGAAGTCGATGAGGCCGACTTCTCGCGCAGCGCGCCCGTGGGGGTGGTCACTTCACGAAGCGGGACCAGTCGGCCGGTTGTCCGGGGTCGAGCTGGCGGAGCCTGTCCAGGACCTTCGGGTCCTGGGCGTCGAGCCAGTCGGCGACCTGGCGGAAGGAGACGCAGCGGACGCCGTCGCGTTTGCACACGCTCTTGATCACGTCCTCGACGGCCTGCATGTAGATGCCGCCGTTCCAGGTCTCGAAGTGGTTCCCGATGAAGAGCGGGGCCCGGCTCCCGTTGTAGACGCGCTCGAACCCGGCGAGGTAGCTGTCCCGGGCCTCCTTCTCCCAGGCCGGGTACTTGGCCGGGTCGCCCTTGGTGCTGTCCCCGGACTGGCCGGCGAGGAAGTTGTAGTCCATGGAGAGGCCCTGCGAGGACCTCGCAGGGAACGGCAGCAACTGAAGCGGGAAGTTCCAGATGCCCTCCTTCTTGATCGGCCAGACCTGGAACTCGCCCTTGGAGCTGGCGTCGTAGCGGAACCCGCTGGCCTTCTCGGCCACGAGCAGGTTCCGCTGGCCCTCCAGGCAGGGGGCGCGACCGCCGACCAACTCCTTGGTGTAGTCGAAGGGGAGGGGCGGGAGGTCTTTGTAGCCGGTGTTGGTCTTCCAGTTGGCGACGAAGGAGACGGCCTGGTCGAGCTCGCTCTTCCACTCGTCGGAGGTCCAGTCGCCGCCGCCGTTCGGGCCGCAGAAGTGCCCGTTGAAGTGGGTGCCGATCTCGTTACCGTCCAGCCAGGCGAGGCGTAGCTGTTCGAGGGTGTCCTTGACGTGGGCGTCGGTGGCGAAGTCGATGGAGGCGGAGCCGGGGTCGTGCTGGGGCGGCTGATAGAGGGTGCGTTTGGATTTGGGGAGGGTGTAGATGCCGGTGAGGAAGTAGGTCATCTGGGCGTTGTTGGCGGCGCCGAGCTCGCGGAAGCGGGAGAAGAGGTGCTCGTCGCCTTCGAGGGCGCCGTCCCAGGAGAAGACGACGAACTGCGGGGGCTTCTCGCCGGGTTTGAGCTTCTCGGGGGTGGGCTGCTTGGGCTGGGGACCGGTGTAGGAGGTCGAGCCGTCGCCGAGCACCTTGACCTGCCCGTCCCAGGTCGGAGTTGGGGAGGGAGATGGGGACGGGCTCTCGGCGGCCGGGATCGGGGCGGGGTTCTCGGCGGGCGTCGTGCCGGCGGCGGTGGGTCTGCCCTGGGAGTCGGGCCCTCCCGCAGCCAGGGCGAGAGCCGCGAGGACCCCCACCGCCAGCAGACCGGCCGTGCCGCGAGAGACCCGCACCGTACCTCCGAGAATAGATCGACAGTTCGATCATCAGAACACTTCGATCCGGTGCCTGTCGAGGCTGGAGTGGTGTGGGTGAAGGAGTTGAACTGGCAGGCACCTGTCGGACGTTGAACTATGTCTGACGATCACTCATGGCAAGACTTGTTCGGCGGACATGCGGGAGGAGGGACCTGCCTAAGTCGGCACACCAGGAATCCGCCGAGACATGTGATTTTGAACAGCCCCTCGGTCGCGATCGTGGCGGCGACGATCGCGGCTGCCCGGTCGACGGTCTCGTGGAAGGGGACGCCGCATTGGTCGGCCCACGCCTCATAGGAGGCAAGGTGGGCAACGACTGGTGCGGGGTCGGTGAGCTCGATGGTGCCGGGCAGTTTCCGAACTCGAATGTCCTTGAACGTCGTTCCGAGGTAGCTGGGTGCCTTCTCCAGGGAGAACCGGGAGCTGAGGGAGACCCGTGCCGGCCCCTCGGGAATCCCGAGGACGTCGCCTGCGGCCCGGGCCCAGAGCCGGTCCAACTCTTGCTTGTCGGTGTCGCTGTTGGTCGAGGCGATGAGCACGCCGCCGGGCCTGAGGACGCGGGCCAATTCCTTGACCGTGGCCTCGATGTCGCCGACGTGGTACAGCATGTGCAGGGCCAGGACAGCATCGGAGCTGTTGTCGGCGACGGGCAGGGCCTGGGCGTCGGCCACCAGGACCGGCTTCTCGACGTCGGCGAGGATGCCCGCCGAGATGTCCATCCCGACGACCTGAAGGTCCGGCCGGTCCTTGTGCAGGCGGTTGACGAACTTGCCGTTGCCGCAGCCGACGTCGAGGACGATCCCGCCTGTGCCGGCCAGTTCTTCGACGACGATCCCGGGCAGGTCGTACCGTGGCTGCTGCCACCGGTAGATGGACTGGCGGGCGGCCAGGTGGCGTCCGTCCGCGTAGGCGCTGTTCGCGAGGATGGATTTATCGGCGACTGCGGCGTCCTGCCGTGTGGTGTTGCTCGTCACTGGGGCAGCTCCGGAGGGTTCGTGAGTGCGGGTCGAGAGCAGGCTTCTCTGACATTCTCACGGAGACTCAGGACGATCGGGGAGCCTGCATAGACAGGCTCGGAAAGACGAGCGCTCAGGGCCCGAAGGCGGCTGGAGATGCTCGCTGTTCGCCGGTCCGGTGCGGCGTCCAGCACCACCGAAAGCTTCTCCTGCACGCCGTCGAGGTCACCGTGGGCGAGGTGGGCGTTGGCGAGATCAAGGCGGGCGGCCAGCAGATCGCCGGAGGACTGTTCCTGGCGCGGTCCGGACTCGTACAGACTGATGGCCCTTGAGGACGCTGCGATGGCGTGGTTCACGTGACGGTCGCTGTTCAGGGCAAGGAGAGCGGTGCCGGCGTAGGCCCACTGCTTGGCCTCGGGAAACGTGAACACGCCGGGAAGATCCACGGCGGCCACCGTGCTCCGAGCCGTCTCGGCCGCTTCCACGGCTCGAAGCGCGCTTTCGGTGTCGCCGAGGGCGGCGGTGGCCCGTGCTTCGAGGCTGAGCAGACGAGCCGCGATCGTCCCGCTGTCCGCGTACGGCAATCCGGCTCTGGCCAGCTCGGCGGCCTGGCGGTGGTCCTGCTGCCAGTAGGCGATCAGGGACTGGACGGATCGGATCCAGGCCCGGAGACCGTTGTGGCCGGCTGACTCCGCGCAGCGCCAGGCCGTTCGCGAGTGGGTGGCCGCAGCTGTGTACTGGCCGAGGTCGAGGGCGACATGGGTGGCCAGGCCGCAGAGGCGTCCGGCCTGCAGGTAGAGATGGCTTGCCTGGTAGGGGTGTTGGCGGCCCCGGAGTAAGTCGAACACTCCTCGCCGGAGGGTTCCGATGTCGTGGAAGAGCTCGGACACCGGCCTGCTCACGTAGTCCCCTGCCAGCCTCGCAATGTCCGCGTCGATCTGTTCGAGCAGCGTGTCGTCCACGTTGGACGCGCTCGCGAAGCGAAGGAACCACGCGGACTCTGCCGAGTCGGCTGTCACGGCCACAACGAGATCGATGTCGCGGTTCGTGCGCCGGACAGGCGCAGTACGGGGAACATCTTCGACGGCCGTGGTCGGTGCTTTCAGCAGGTCGGCCAACTGGTCGACCGTGAGTTTCAGGGCGCGGGCGAGCTTCGGCCGCATCCAGGGCTGTGGGGCACTGCGACCGCTCTCCCATCGCCCCACGGTCGTGCGGTCCACGTCGACGGCTTCGGCCAGGGATTCCTGGGTGTGGCCGACCGCCTCCCTGCGCTGGATCAGCCGGGACCTCTTGGATGCCATCCCATGTCCCCCAGAGGTACGTCAGTTCGTGTCTCGCAGTAACAGAGCAGGTCATGCCCTGGTTTGCAGCACGGATGCCTCGTTGCTGCCTCAATTCTGCTCTGGTTCATCGGCGTTGGAGGCGGTTCTGTAGAGACCTGCCGGGTGAATCCCGGCGCGAATCGGCCCGCTGCCGACCTCGTCCCGGTGAAAGGTCCGCGCTCATGTCCGTCGCCACCCGGCAGGCCACTGCCCCCGCCCCGTTCGGCTTTCGCGTGTTGCCCAGTGCCGAGGCCGTGCCGACGGCCCGGCGGCGGGTGATACGGGCCGTGCGCGGTTGGGGCCTGCCGCTCGCGGAGGACGCGCTCCGCGATGTCGAGTTGCTGTCCAGCGAGCTGCTCACCAACGCTGTGTCCCACACTCACGCCGCGTGCGTCGTGTGCGTGTCCTGGGACGGTGACCGGCTGCGCGTCGAGGTGACGGACGTCGGCCACGAACTTCCGGCTGTCGGCGGGATTGATCTCGACGCCACCGACGGGCGAGGGCTGTTCCTGGTGGCAGCGCTCGCGACGAACTGGGGCGCCGAGCCGGACCCCGCCGGCAAACGGATCTGGTTCGAGGTCGGTACCACCTCCGCCGTTTCGGGCGACGAGCGACTCACCGCGCTGGTGAGGGCTGCGGCCCCGAAGGCACGGGACATCCTCCCGACCAGTGCCTGACAAGACTTCCTCCCGCCCCGACGCGGGCTTGGGGGATGCAGGTGGCCGTGCTGGTCAACAGCCATGCGGCAAAAGCACCTGAGGTTCCTAGCCAACGGCTTGCCCTGGCAATGGATCCATCGCTGCACCCACGACGGGGCCGGGCAATCGGCCCGCCCCATGAAACCGAAGGAGTGCTTCATGCCCGAGAACCTGACGACCAACACCGAGCTGGAGGGCGATGGCCTGCTGGTCGCCCGTTCGAAGGTCGCCGCGGCCCGCTCGCGTGGCGAGCAGTCGTCGGACGGCGGCTCCACCGGCCGAACCGACACCAACGACTGACGGCTGAATCACGATGACCGCCGAGCACTTCTCGGTGGTTGAGCGTCTGGGCGGGGATGACTTCCTCGCCCGGACGCTCGGCCGCAGCTTCAAGGTCGCACGCGGTGAAGCCGCGTCGCTCGCCGGGCTGATGAGCTGGGATGACCTCAACGCCATCCTGACCCATCACCGGTTCGAACCCCCTCGCTTCCGCCTCGCCGCCAACGGGGAACAGGTGCCCGCGCACACCTACTCCCGGCCGATCACCACCCGGCGCAACACCGTCTGGCACCAGCTCCAGCCCTCCGAGCTGCACCAGCGTCTCGCCGAAGGGGCCACGCTGGTCCTGGACGCCGTCGATGACCTCCACCCCGGTATCGGTGCTTTGGCCGGCCAGCTGGAGCGCTGGCTGCGGACCGGCGCGCAGGTCAACCTGTACGCCTCCTGGACCGGTACCGAGGGCTTCGGCGTCCACTGGGACGATCACGACGTGGTCGTCGTCCAGCTCGACGGTGCGAAGCGATGGCGCATCTACGGCCCCACCCGCGCGGTGCCGATGCACCGCGACGTAGAAACGCCGGAACCGCCGCCCGAGGAGCCCGTCGCCGATCTGGTCCTCACCGCCGGCGATGTGCTCTATCTGCCTCGGGGCTGGTGGCACGCCGTCGCCGCCTCCGAGGGCCAGCACTCGCTGCACGTCACGTGCGGGCTGCAGAGCACAACCGGCGCCGATCTGATCACATGGCTGTCTGAGATGCTGCGCGCCCACGAGGCCGTCCGAGCGGACATCCCGCGCTTCGGGGCCGCCGAGGAGCAGCGTGCCTTCCTCGACACGATCGGCAAGCTGATCGCGGCCGAGCTGGAGAACGACCGCCTGCTCGCCCGCTTCTCCTCCGCTCGCGACGCCACCGAGCGAGCCCGGCTCGCGCCGTCACTGCCCTACATCACGGCGGCTCCGCCGGATGGCGACCTGCAGGTTCGCCTGGTCGCCACGCGGCCCGCGCTCACGGCGGTGGCCGACGGCATCGTCCGGCTGACCGCCGGCGGCGAGGAGTGGACGTTCGTCGGCAAGGCCGGGCCGATGCTCGCGCTCCTCGCCGACGGGGAACCTCACCGGCTGGCCGATCTCGCTCAGGCCGCAGGCATCACGCTAGGCCAGGCGGCCGGTGTCGTGACGGAGCTGGTCGACGGCCAGGCCGCCGCGATCGGAAGCCCACGATGACCGTCCGGCTGGGCCTCGGCACCTACCGCTGCCTCGATGTGGCCGAGGCCGCGCTGATGGCCGCCTCCCGTGGTGCCGACTGGGTGGACACAGCGCCCAACTACGCAGGGGGCCGGGCGGAGACGTCACTCGCTGTGGTGCTGGCTGCCTACCCGGACCTGTGCGTCTCCACGAAGGTGGGCTTCGTCCTGGCCGGCGCCAGGCAGATCGGTGTGCGAGCCGGTGCTCTGTCCCCAGCGGATGCCGAACGAGGGCATTGTCTCGCCCCGGACTACATCACCTGGCAGCTCGCTCGCAGCAGGCTCATGCTCGGCCGGGTACCTGACCTGGTGTTCGTGCACAACCCAGGGCACGCCTGTCCGGACGGCGAGATCACCGGCCGGCTCTACAACGCCTTCCTGGCCCTGGAGGAGGCGTGCAGCCAACAGATCATCAGCGCCTACGGAGTGGCAACCTGGCACGGCTTCAGCAGCGGGCTCTTCGACGTACCCACGCTGGTCGAACTCGCGACCAAGGCCGGCGGGCCGAATCATCACCTGTGGGCCATCCAGCTCCCGATCTCCCTCGTCCACCTTGCGCCCGTCGCCCAGGCTCTCGACGGACACGGCCCGTTGGCCGATGCCCTGGATGCGGGACTGGAGGTGTTCGCCTCCGCCCCGCTTCACGGCGGCGAGATCCCTGGCTTGGTGACCCCGGAACTGTCCGAGCTGATCACCCCTGGCAAGACCCCTGCCGAGACCGCCCTCGCCGTCGTCGCTTCTGCCCCAGGGGTGAAGCGCGTGCTCCTGTCGACGGGAAACCCGGAACACTGGATGCGGGCCGCCGAAGCCGTCGGCCAACCGCCGTTGTCTCCGGACGTACTCCGAAGGGTCGTTGATGTACTCGGAACCTGAGCCGGACACCGCCAGGCGGATGCGCGAGATGCACGCCACGGCAGCAGCGGCGCTCGACGCAACGCCGATCGGCTCGCGCGAAGCGTGGGGCTGGCGCGGACGTACCCTCAGCCGCCCGGTTGCCACGGCGTCCGGCGAGCGCTGGCTCCGCCTGGTGTCCGCCCCCGCCGACAAGGCCGGCGGAAAGCTCTGGGAGGGACCGCAGGAGGCAGAACGGCTCATGCCTCCTGCGGTACCCAAGCCGCGCCTGTGGGAGCGGCGTACCTGGACCGAGGGCGAGCACGGTTACCTGGCGGAGCTCCACGACAAGATCACCGCGTCCACCATCACCACCCACGAGCCGATCCTCCGGGAAGCGCCCGAGCTGGACGACGCCTGGTGGAACGGGCTCAGCACCGCCCTCGACGCCATCGCCACCGTTCCCAGCGACCGGGTCGCGGTCCGACAGGAATACCTGGACCGTGCCATGCCCCAGTACCTCGGCATCCCGATCGACACGATGGTGCCTTCCTGGACGACAGCTCACGGTGACCTGCACTGGGCCAACCTCACAGGTCCGGCCCTCACCGTCTTCGATTGGGAGGGCTGGGGCGCTGCGCCTGCCGGGTACGACGCGGCGCTCTTGCACTCGTACAGTCTTTTGGTGCCGGACATCGCCGCCCGGATCCGTCAGCAACTCGCCCATGTCCTCGACACGCCGGCTGGGCAGTTCGCCGAACTGGTCGTCATCACTGAACTTCTGCAGACCACGACCCGTGGCGACAACCTCGACCTCGAGGAGCAGCTACGAAGGCGGCTCTTCGCGATCATCGGGTGATTGTGCCGTTGTGCTACAGCTGCTAGAGCGGCAACGGTGGCAATTGTGTCGAGGCGGCGCCCGCCTGCTCCGGCCTTGTGCCCGTCCGTGACTCGAAGGACCCCGAGGGGCCGGATTTCCTCGTCCTCTCCTGTGCATGGTGATCGTTCGTGATGGCCCCGTCCGTCGGTGAGTTCGGCGACATCTGAACAAAGGTGCATCTCTGCGTGCCCCCGGACCGGGCCGGTCCGGGGGCACGCGTCATTGACAGGGGGAACGCCGGGATGAATGCTAAGCAAGCGCTTAGTCAACGAGATGGAACCTACGCCACCCCCAGGAGCCGCCCGATGCCCGAGACGACCCCCGCCGATCCGCCCGGGCTGGACCTGGGGCGCCTCCGGGCTCACCTGGACCGTGAGCTGCCCGGCCTCGTCCAGGGCCCTCTCTCTGCCTCGCTCATCGAGGGCGGGCGCTCCAACCTCACCTACGTGCTCACCGACGGCCACTCTCAGTGGGTCCTCCGGCGGCCGCCGCTCGGGCACGTGCTCGCCACCGCTCACGACATGGGCCGCGAGTACCGCGTCATGACCGCCCTCCGCGACACCGACGTCCCCGTCCCGCGCACGCTCCACCACGACCCCACCCCGGACGTCCTCGGCGCGCCCTGGTACCTCATGGAGTTCGTCCCCGGCGTCGCTCACCGTGACCCCGCCCCCCTCGTCGCCCTCGGCGAGGACCGTGTCCGTGCCCTCGGCCGCCGCCTCGTCTCTACCCTCGCCGCCCTGCACCGGATCGACCCGGCCGCCGTCGGGCTCGCCGACTTCGGGCACCCGGACGGCTACCTCGAACGCCAGCTGCGCCGCTGGTCGAAGCAACTCGCTGCCTCCCGCAGCCGGGACCTCCCCGAGCTCGACAGGCTGCACGACCTCCTCTCCGCCCGCCGCCCGGAGTCGCCCGCCCCCGCGCTCGTCCACGGGGACTACCGGCTGGACAACGTCCTCGTCGACGACAGCGACGCGATCGCCGCCGTCCTCGACTGGGAGATGTCCACCCTCGGCGACCCCCTCACCGACATCGGCCTCCTCGTGATGTACACCGAGGTCGCCGGCGTCGGCGGCGGCATCATCCCTGCCGCCATGACCGCCCCCGGCTTCCCGTCCAGCAAGGAAATGGTCGCCCACTACGCGGAATTGACGGGACGTCAGGCCGAAGACCTCGAATGGTACGTCGCCTTCGCCGCCTTCAAGCTCGCCGTCGTCGCCGAGGGCATCCACTACCGCTTCCAGCAGGGCGGCACCCTCGGCGCCGGCTTCGAGCGGGCCGGCGAGATGGCCCCGATCCTCGCCCGGTACGGCCTGACCACCCTGAAGGAAGCAGCCTGATGGACTTCGCCTACGACGCCCGCACGAACCAGCTCCGCGAGCAGCTGCTCGCCTTCATGGACGCGCACGTGTACCCCGCCGAGCCCGTTCTCGAAGAGCAGCTCGCCGACCCCGCCCGCCCCGCCTGGAGCGTCCCGCCGATCGTCGCGGACCTCCAGGCCGAGGCCCGCAAGCAGGGCCTGTGGAACCTCTTCCTGCCCGGCGACGAGGGCGCCGGCCTCACCAACCTCCAGTACGCCCCGCTCGCCGAAATCACCGGCCGCAGCCCCCAGTTGGCCCCGCCCGCGTTCAACTGCGCCGCCCCCGACACCGGCAACATGGAGCTCCTCGCCCAGTTCGGCAGCCCCGAGCAGCGCGAGCGCTGGCTGCGCCCCCTCCTCGACGGCGAGATCCGCTCCGCCTTCGCGATGACCGAGCCCGAGGTCGCCTCCTCCGACGCCACCAACATCGCCACCCGCATCGAGCGCGACGGCGACGAGTACGTGGTCAACGGCCGCAAGTGGTACATCACCGGCGCGATGAACCCGCAGTGCCGGATCCTCATCGTGATGGGCAAGACGGACCCGGCCGCCGCCAAGCACCGCCAGCAGAGCATGATCCTCGTGCCGCGCGACACCCCCGGCGTCACCGTCAAGCGCGGCATGAAGGTGTTCGGCTACGACGACTCCGACCACGGCGGCCACGCCGAGGTGCTGTTCGAGGACGTCCGCGTCCCCGCCGCGAACCTGATCGGCGAGGAGGGCGCCGGCTTCGCCATCGCCCAGGCCCGCCTCGGGCCCGGCCGCATCCACCACTGCATGCGCGCCATCGGCATCGCCGAGCGCGCGCTGGAGCTCATGTGCCGCCGGTCCATCGGGCGCGAGGCCTTCGGCCGGCCGCTCGCCGACCAGGGCGTCGTGCAGGACTGGATCGCCGAATCCCGGGTCCGCATCGAGCAGTTGCGGCTGCTCGTGCTCAAGACCGCGTGGCTGATGGACACCGTCGGCAACCGCGGCGCGCACACCGAGATCCAGGCCATCAAGATCGCCACCCCGATCACCGTCGAGTGGATCCTCGACAAGGCCGTCCAGGCCCACGGCGCCGCCGGCGTCAGCCAGGACACCCCGCTCGCCCAGCTCTGGGCCGGCAACCGCACGCTGCGCCTGGCCGACGGGCCGGACGAGGTGCACAAGCGCTCGCTGGCGCGCCGGGAGCTGAAGAAGTACCTGTGACCGTATGGACGTCATACCGGGGTACTACGGGCCGACTTGGCACCCCGGTATGACGGCCCAGGCCCCTCCTCACCCGTACCGTCCCTCGTGTCGAGAGACGGATCCCGAACGAGGAGGAACGGCGATGAACAGGCGAGGACGGGCCGTGGCGGCCGTGCTGCTGGCGGCGACGGCGACACTGGGCGTGGTGGCCGCACCGGCCGCGCTGGCAGCCACCGGGCAGGGCACCGCGCAGCAGGCCAGGGCCTGGCTGCCGCAGCCCACCGGGCCGTACCCGGTCGGCACGACGTCCCTGCAGCTCACGGACGACCACCGGGACGACCCCTGGAAGCCCGGGCAAGCCCGCAAGCTGATGATCAGCTTCTGGTACCCGACCACCCGGCCCGCCACCGGCAACGACCGCGCGCCGTACATGCTCCCCGCCGCCGCCGACCACTTCGGCAGCGCCGGGAGCGTCGGCCAGAGCGACCTCGGCTTCGAGCCCGGCCGCACCGACTGGGCCGGCATCCGCACCCACGCCCGCGCCGACGCGCCCGCCCTCCCCGGCGGCAAGCGGCCCGTCGTGCTGTACTCGGCGGGCTTCGGCGACCCGCGCACGTGGGGCACCGGCCTGGTCGAGGACCTCGCCTCGCGCGGCTACGTCGTCGTCACCGTCGACCACACGTACGACGCCTCCGAGGTCGCCTTCCCCGACGGGGACCTCGCCACCTCCGTGTTCCCCGTGCTGATGGCCCAGCCCGGCCTCGACATGGAGGCCCTCCTGCGCAAGACGCTGCAGACCCGGGTCGACGACACCCGCTTCGTGCTGGACCAGCTGGCCGGGCTGCGCCACGACAAGCAGCTGCCGCCCGGCCTCGCCGCCTCCCTGGACCTCGACCGGATCGGCATGGTCGGCCACTCCGGGGGCGGCTCCGCGGCCCTCCAGACCATGCACGACGACCCGCGCCTCAAGGTCGGCGTCAACCTCGACGGCCAGCTGCACTTCCCCGGCCCGGACGGCACCGGCGTTCACCTGACCAGCGTCGCCGAGGACGGCCTGACCCGCCCCTTCCTGCTCATGGGCACCCAGAACCCCGACTCCGGCAGCTATCACAAGCAGCCCGGCTGGGACGCCCTGTGGCAGCACAGCACCGGCTGGCACGCCGACGTCACCCTCACCGGCTCGCGCCACGGCTCCTACACCGACGCGCAGTCCCTGCTGCCCCAGCTCGCCCGCCAGGGCGCGATCAGCCAGGCGCAGCTGACCGAGGACGTCGGCGACGTCCGCCCGGACCGCGCGGTGCTCGCCACCCGCTCCTACGTCGCGTCGTTCTTCGACCGCTGGCTGCGCGGCCACGACGACCACCTCCTGGACGGCCCGTCGCCGCGCTTCCCCGAGATGGTCTACGAGCGGTAGTGCGCGGCCGGTGTCACGCGTGAGGTGCTGGGCGAGGTGCCCCCGGGAGCCACTGGTTCCCGGGGGGCACCTCGCCCACCGTCATACGCTGGGCGGGCATCGGGCGTTCTCACGATCGGATCGGCCTCATGGACATCGCCTTCACCGGCCACGTGATCGAATGGCGCGGGCCTTCCCCGTACTTCTTCGTCCCCGTGGCCGAGGAGCAGGCCGCCGACGTGCGCGAGGTCGCGGCGATGGCCACGTACGGCTGGGGAGTCGTCCCGGTCGAGGCCCGGATCGGCGGGAAGGCGTTCGCCACGTCGCTCTTCCCGAAGGACGGCGGCTACCTCCTGCCGATCAAGAACGCCGTGCGCAGGCTGCACGGCCTCTCGGTGGGGGACCGGGTGGCCGTGGAGATGACGGTGCTCCTCCAGCACCGGGCGCCGCTCGGAGGCCCGGCCGACTGAACCCCCGCCGGGCGAGGCCTCATGGCGGCGGCCGAGGAAGCGGGCGTCGAGCACGCCGTGAGCACGAGCCTGTCCGGCGACGGCGACCACCTGCCCTGCGCGGCTCGCGCACCGCCGGACGGAACGGCGGCTTCGCGAATCCGCGAGCTGGACGTCATCGCCCCGAACTAATCACCCAGCACCACCAGGCGCCCCACGCTCAGCCCGTCCGCCACCCGCTGGACGGCTTCCGCGGCCGAGGCGAGCGGGAGGCGGGCGCCGACCAGCGGGCGGACGACGCCCGTCTCGGACAGCTTGGTGAGCTCCTCGTGCGCGGCCTGGACGGTCTGCGGGGCGCGCGTGTTGTACAGGCCCCAGTGCAGGCCCAGGATCGCGTAGTTCTTCACCAGGGCGTGGTTGAGCGCGGGAGCCGGGATCTGCCCGGCGGCGAAGCCGACCACGACGATCCGGCCCTCGAAGGCGATGCACTTCGTCGAGCCGGTGAAGGCGTCGCCGCCGACCGGGTCGAAGACGACGTCGGCGCCGCGGCCGTCCGTCGCCTGCTTCACGACGGCGACGAAGTCCTCGGCGGTCCGGTCCACGACGACGTCGGCGCCGAGCGCGCGGGCCGCCTCCGCCTTGGCCGGGCCGCCGACCACGGCGATCACCCGGGCCCCAGCGGCGCGGCCGAGCTGGACCGCCGCGCTGCCGACCCCGCCCGCCGCCGCGTGCACCAGCAGCGTCTCGCCCGCGCGCAGCCGGGCCCGCCGGTGCAGGGCGAACCAGGCGGTCTGGTAGCCGATGTGCAGCGCGCTCGCCTCGGCGTCGTCCAGCGCCTCGGGGGCGGGGAACGCGGCGGCGGCGTCGAGCAGCGCGTACTCGGCGAACGCGCCGTGCGGCAGCACGGGGTTGCCGATCAGCCGCTCGCCGCGCCGGGCGCCGGCCACGACCTCGCCGCACAGCTCGACGCCGGGCGTGAACGGCAGCGGCGGGCGCACCTGGTACTGGCCGCGGACCATCAGCGCGTCCGGGAAGTTGACGGCCGCCGCGCGCACCCGGACGAGCAACTGCCCGGGACCGGCCACGGGTCGGGGCACGTCCTCGACCAGCTTCATCACGCCGAGCGGCTCGCCGAGCTCGCCCACCTGCCAGGCCCTCACAGCGCGCCGCCCTTCTCGAGTCCCTGCTGGAGCCGGTTCATCGAGCCGAGCCAGCGGTCCGGGTCGGTGGCGCGGGCGCGGTAGTACTCGGCGACCTCGGGGTGCGGGAGGATCAGGAAGCGGTCCTCGCGCAGGCCGGCGAGGGCCGCCTCGGCGACGTCCTCGGGGGCGATGGCGGTCGGCGCGAGCAGGGCCTCGCCGACGGCGCCCGTACCGGCGAGCATGTCGGTGCGCACGCCCTGCGGGCAGAGCGCGTGGACGTGGATGCCGCGGTGGCGGTAGGTCGCGGAGAGCCACTCGGCGAAGGCGAGCGCGCCGTGCTTGGTGACGGCGTACGGGGCCGAGCCGAGCATGCTGAGCAGCCCGGCGGCGGAGACGGTGGCGAGGAACCGGCCCCGGCCGCGCTCCAGCCAGCGGGGGAGCAGCAGGTCGGCGGCCCGGACGTGGGCGAGGACGTTGACCTCCCACGCGCCGGCCCAGGCCGCGGCGGGTGCGTCGGCGCCGCCGATCGGGGCGACGCCCGCGTTTGCGCACCAGACGTCGATCTCGCCGACGGCCTCGCGGGCCCGCCCGATCAGCTCGGCGAGCCCGTCGGCGGAGGCCGCGTCGCCGGGCAGGGCGGTGCCGCCGATCCGGGCGGCGACGGCGCCGGCGGCGTCCGCGTCCAGGTCGTTGACCACGACGTGCGCGCCGGCGGCGGCGAAGGCCGTCGCGAGCGCGGCGCCGATGCCGCGTCCGGCGCCGGTGACCACGACGCCCTGTCCGGTGAAGTCCTGTCCGTCGAAGCCCTGTCCGTCGAAGGCGCTCACATGCCACCGCCCAGCGTCACGCCGCCGTCCAGGACGACGGTCTGGCCGGTGATCCACCCGGCGTCGGGGGAGAGCAGGAAGGCGACGGCGCCGGCGATGTCCTCCGGCACGCCGAGGCGGCCCAGCGGGTACTTGGCGGCGACCTTCTCCTCGCGGCCCTCGTACAGCGCCTCGGCGAACTTCGTCTTGACGACGGCGGGGGCGACGGCGTTGACCCGGATCCCCTGCGGGCCGAGCTCGGCGCCGAGCTCCGCGGTGAGCCGGATCAGCGCGGCCTTGCTGACGCCGTACATGCCGATGCCGAGCGAGGCGCGGATGCCCGCGACGGAGGCGACGTTGACGATCGACCCGCCGTGCTCGCCCATCCACGCGGCGTGCACCCGGCGGGTCCAGGCGAGCGGGGCGAGCACGTTGACGGCGAGGATCTTGGCGGCGGCGTCCTCGTCGGTGGTCAGCACCGGCCCGTAGACCGGGTTGATCCCGGTGTTGTTGACGAGGTGGTCGAGCCGCCCGAAGGCCTCCAGGGTGCGGGCGACGGCCTCCTCCTGGTGGGCCGGGTCGTCGGACTTGCCGGCGACGGCGATCGCGTTCTCCGGGCCGCCCAGGTCGCGGACGGCCTCGGCCAGCGGCTCGGGGTTGCGGGCGGTCAGGCAGACCTTGGCCCCGCGGGCGACCAGCTCGCGCGCGATCCCGAGGCCGATGCCCCGGCTCGATCCGGTGACGACGGCCACCTTGCCCTTGAAGGAGTGCACCACGGAGGGTCCTGCCTTTCGCGCGGTTCGACGGGAGGAGCAACGGTGAGAGGAGCGCTGACTAAGCGCTTGCTCAGCATGGTGTCGGTGGGGGAGCCTGTCAACAGCCCACCCGGACCGTCCGGGGCCGAGGCGAACCGGGCACGTCCGGGGCGGCCGGCGCGAATGCGCGTACGAGTTCCCGGTGAGGATGATGCGAGGATGACGCCATGACCAGCACGCCCATCGCCGACCTCTGGCCCGCCCCGCCCGGCGGCACCGACTCCCGCCCCGAGGCGGCGTACCGGCTGCTCCAGGCCGCCGTCGAGTCCTTCGCCGAGCGCGGCTTCCACGCCACCACCACCCGCGACATCGCGACCGCCGCGGGGATGAGCCCGGCCGCGCTGTACATCCACTACCCGTCCAAGGCCGCGCTGCTCGCCGAGATCAGCCAGGCCGGGCACGCCGCGACGCTGGCGCTGGTCCGGCGGGCGGCGGCGGGCGAGGAGGAGCCGGCGCAGCGGATGCGGCGGCTGGTCGAGGAGTTCAGCGCCTGGCACGCGCGGGGCCGGATGGTCGGCCGGGTGGTCAACTACGAGCTGCACGCGCTGCCCGAGGACGCGTACGCGGTCGTCGCGGCGCTGCGGCTGGACATCGAGCGCGAGGTGAGCGCACTGATCGAGGAGGGCGTCGCGTCGGGCGCCTTCGCCGTCTCCGAGGTGCGCACGGCCGCCCGCGCGGTCACCTCGCTCGGCATCGACGTGTCCCGCTGGTACACCGACCGCAGCACCGAGACGCCAGAGGAACTCGGGCGCCGTTACGGCGAGTTGGTGCTGCGGATGCTCGGCGCGCAGGTCTGAGCGCCGAGCCCGCCGTTCCCGGCCTTGACCGGGCTCCCCGCGGCGAGCAGACTCGTATACGAAGTACGTGTGCCTCGTAGGTCTACAACGCAGGTGTACGCCGCAGGTGTACATCGCCGCCCGGAGCGCGCGGGCCCGACACCGCGCCGCCGCCCCGCCCGGCGAACTCCCAAGCGGTCGTGACACTCCGGAACCGAGCAAGAACGTCCAGCGAGAACCCCGCAAGATCCCCGAGCAGACCCCGCCCCGGGCCGTCCCGGCGCGGTCGTGCACCGCGCCATGAGCGGCCCGGGCGTTCCGGTCTGGAGAAGGGGAGGTGCAGTCATGCCCTTCCAGCCCTTCCAGTTCTTCGAGTCCTTCCAGTCCCGCGAACCAGCCCGTCGCGAGAGCCGGGTCCGGCCCCGCTTCTGGCTGGAGACCGCCCTCGGCAGCCTCTCCGGGCTGCTGTTCCTGATCACCCTGGTGTGGCCGCAGTGGATCGAGACCCTGCTCGGCGTCGACCCGGACGCCGGCAGCGGAGCCGCCGAGTGGCTCGTCGTCGCGCTCGCCGCGGCCGTCACCGCCGCCTGCGCCCTCGGCGCGCGGACCGAGTGGCGCCGGACGCACCCGTCCGCCGCCCGCGCCGCGCACTGACCGCGCCATCCAAGGAGGATCGCCATGACCGATCCCACACCGGCCGCGGCCCCCGCGGTGCCGCCCGGCGAGATCACCGACCTCGTCCGGCGCACCCCGCTGAGCTTCGTCGGCACCGTGACCCGCACCGGCGGTACCCCGCTGTCGACCGTGGAGGCCGACCAGCACACCGCCGTCGTCCGGGTCGACCACGTCCTGCACGCGCCCGACGCGTTCCGGCGGCTCGCCGGCAGCCGGGTCACCGTGCAGCTGAAGGCCGATGCTCCCCGGCTGGAGGTCGGCGACTCGGCCGCGTTCTTCACCGAAGGCCTGCACTACGGCGCCGACCTCGCCGTCACCGAGGTCGGCCGCCTGCCCGCCCACGCCGTCCGCCCGCACATCGCCCTCGCGGCGACCAGCGCCGACGAACTGCCGTTCTCCGCCGTGCTGCGCGAGATCCACCGGCAGGACCTCGCCGTGCACGCCCGGGAGGCCGATGCCGTGCTGCTCGGCACGGTGACCGGGCTGGAGCGGCTGGACGGGGCGGGCCCCCGCTCCGAACACGACCCGCACTGGTGGCGGGCCGGCCTGGACGTCGAGCACGTGGAGCGGGGCACGGTCCCCGACCGCACCGTCCGGGTGCTGTACCCCAACAGCCGTGACCGCCACTGGAACCACGTTCCCAAGCCCGCGGCCGGCCAGAGCGGGCTGTGGCTCCTGCACGCGACCGAGGGCGACCAGCGGGAGCTGGCGCCGTACGCGCTGCGGGACGCCGACGACTACCAGCCGGCGCACCGGCTCGCCGCGCTGCGCGAAGGGATGTGAGCCGGCATGCCCACCTTCAAGGTCGTCGACCTGACCCCCAAGGCGTTGAGCGGCGAGTCCGAGCAGGACTCCGAGCCGTTCCTCGCGGTCAATCCGGAGAAGCCCACCGAGATGGTGGCGACCGCCTTCACCTCCGACCCGATGGGCGGCCGGTTCGCGCCGGTGTACGTATCCACGGACGGCGGCAACACCTGGTCGCTGAACACGATCGTCCCGGGCGGGGGGCGGGGCTTCGGCACGGGCGACATCACCGTGGCGTTCGCGGACCGGGGCGGTGCCCTCTACGCGGGCATCCTGAACGGTGTGGCCGCCTTCCGGCAGAACAAGACCCTCCTGCAGATCCTGCGCGCGCCGTCCCTCACGTCGACCGCCCCGATGGAGGTCCTCGTCAGCCGGGACCAGGTGGACCAGCCGTGGACCATCGCCGACACCGTCGCGAGCGCCGGCGCAGACCACGACCGCGTCCTCGTCGGCAACAACAACTTCAACCACCCGTCCCCGACCTCCCAGACCGCCACCGTGGACGTCTCGGCCGACGCCCGGACGGCCCGCGCCCCGGCCGGCTTCGCGTCCACCGGCATCGAACGGCGCACCCCGGACGGTCAGGACGGCCCGCCGGTCAGGCTGGCCCTGCACCCCGACGGCACGGTCTACGCGGCGTTCGAGAGCTGGACGTCCACGACCGCCGTCCAGGCCGTCTCCGACGTCACCTTCGACGTCGTGGTGACCCGCGACGACAGCGCCGGCGCCGGGGCCAATCCGTTCCAGGACCTCAAGGACGCCACCGACAGCAGCCCGGGCCAGCGGGTGGCGACCGGCCGCTTCGTGGCCTTCAACTCGACCCTGGGGCAGGAACGCCTCGGCGGTGACCTGACCATCGCGGTCGACCCGAAGGACGCGGACAGCGTCTGGATCGCCTGGTGCGACCGGGTCGGCGGAGCGGGCGGCACCGACAACACCCTGCACGTCCGGCACTCGGCCGACCGTGGCCAGAGCTGGGCGCAGGCGCGCCAGGACATCACCGACGTCAAGAACCCGGCGCTGGCCGTCAACTCCGCCGGCCTGGTCGGCCTGGCCTACCAGAAGTTCGCCGACAACCAGTGGACGACGGTCCTGGAGACCACCGCGGACGGCTGGAAGAGCACGCCGGAGACCACTGTGCTCCACCAGGCCCCCGCCGACGTGCCCGTGGCCGTCGGCCTGCCGTACCTCGGCGACTACATCCGGCTGCTCACGGTCGGCGCCGACTTCTACGGCGTGTTCTCGGGCAACAACACCCCCGACAACGCCAACTTCCCGGTGGGCGTGACGTACCAGCGCAACGCGGACTTCACGACCCACCAACTGCTCGACGTCGACGGCACCTCCGGCGTGGCGGTGTCGATCGACCCGTTCTTCTTCCACCGGGCCGCCTGAGCAGACGAGTTGCAGACGCCTTGGAGCGCCCGCCACGACCGGTCGTGGCGGGCGCTCCGCTGTCGGGCACGATGGCTCAGGGGATTTCACTCAGGGGGTTTCACGCGGTGGCCAGGCAGAACGCCACGAGGCCCGCGTCCACGTCGAGGATGATCTTCTCCATGTCCGCCCACTTCGGGTGGAACTCCGTTCCCCACTCGACGGTGAACCCGAGCACCCTGCCCTTCTGCGGGTCGACGAAGTGCCGCGCGAACGCGTAGTCGTCGCTGGTCCCGCTGGTCGGGTACAGGTTGAACCCGGTCTTCGGCGTGTAGACGATCCCGCGGACGCTCGCGACGCCCTGGCAGAACCGCTCGGCGAGCAGCACCTCGTTGTCGACGTCGCCCTTGTCGATGTACTCGGCGTAGTCGAGGTCGTTCGCGACGCCCCGCCTGTGGTCGAACGTCGCGTTCTGGAAGTTCATCCGGGGGTTGTCGGACTGGTTGTCGTCGTCACCCCAGTTGTAGAGCATGTCCTCGGAGTAGCTGTGCACGTCGATCAGCCAGCCGGTGCGCGGGTACTGGTCGAGCAGCCAGCGGACGTTGCGGGTCTCGGGCTCGGAGAACGCGTGCGGGCCCGCGTAGACCATCGGATCGCACGGGTTGGTCGACATGTGGGTGACGTCGGCGGCCGGCGAGAAGGCGGTGGTGAAGTCGAAGAGGAAGTCGTAGTTGCGGTTGAGGTCGACGCCGGTGCAGCCGGGGGCCGGGTTCCCGCCGCCGTAGGCCGGGTTGCGGTTCTTGCGCCACATCGGCTGGACGGTCTGGCTGTAGAGCCGGCCGTCGGGGTTGACGAGCGGGAGGAGGACGAGGTCCAGGCGCTGGAGCAGCCCGGTCACCTGGGCGGCGCTGTACGTCGCGCCGCCGTAGCCGAGGCCGGTGCCGTTCTGGTGGGCCTCCAGCAGGTCGGCGGCGAGGTGCACGAGGATCTCGCAGCTGCCCCACTCGCGGGCGTGCACGCCGCCGAGCATGACGACGGCGTCCTTGGGGAAGGGCGCGGGGGCGCCGATCTTCAGCGCGTGGATCGTCCGGTTCTCGACGGAGGTCTCGGGCAGGTCGACGAGTTGGGCGAGGCCCGGGTACGCGGTGGCGAGGTTCTCCAGCGCGGACTCGACCTCGACGATGTTCAGGTACGGCATGACGCTCTCCTCCCTGGTCAGCCGGGGAGCTTGGCGGCCAGGCCGCGCGGCACGGCGCCTTCGGCGAACCGGTTGCCGGTGCCGACCTCGGCCTGGGCAGCCCGGCCCTTGGCGCTGGCGTTCGCGATCCGGACGACCGTGACGCCCTCGCGTTCGAGGGCGGGAATCAGTTCCTCCGGGACGTACGCGTCGATGCCGACGCTCCCGTCGGGGGCGATGCTCGGGCTGCCGCCCCTGTCGGGGCGGACCTCGCGCAGGAGCGCGCGCAGGGTGTCCGCGTCCCTGGCGGTGACGCGGACGCGGAGGATGTCGTCGGGGAATGGTTCGTTGGGAACGGCGGACATCATGGCGGCCTCTTTCGGGCGCGGGGGATATGTCCGACGTGTACCTCGTATCCTCAGGATGCGCCGCCGCCGTAGAACCCGTCAAGCGGGGACGGGGGCATCCGGTCGAGCAGGCTGTCCAGGCCGGCCAGCAGCTCCGCCTCGTCGTCGAAGTCCGCGAACCGGGGCACCAGCGCGCGCAGCCGGGGGTAGTCGGCGGCGGACAGCCGGTGCAGGCCCAGGCGCAGCGCCGGGTCCGGCTCGGCCTCGTTGTCGACGACCTGGCGCTTGTCGACGAGCATGCAGCCGAGGCTCCAGGCGACGAAGGCGCGGTAGACGGTGAGCGCGGTGGAGTCGTCGAAGCCGGCCCGCCCGAGGACGGCGAGGATGTGCTCGGTGAGGTCGAGCACGGACGCGGGCCGGCGGGCCATCGGCACGGCGAGCGGGCGGGTGGCGACGAGCGGCAGGATCTCGGGGTGGGCGTGCGCGACGGCGGCGAACGTCCGCGCGATGCGGCGCAGTTCGGCGCGCCAGGCGGGCTCCGGGGACTGCGCGGAGCTGCGCAGTCGCTCGTTGACCTCGGCGAAGTAGGCCTCGATCAGTCCGTCGAGCAGCGCCTCCTTGCCGGGGGTGTAGCGGTAGAGGGCCATGGACTCGACGCCGAGCTCCCCGGCCAGGCGCCGCATGGTGAGCGCCGCGAGGCCCTCGCGGTCGACGAGCGCGACGGCCGTGCGGAGCACCAGCGGACGGTTCAGGCGTCCCCGCTTCTCGGGGCCCTCGTGTGCGCGGCTGTCGGGTGCGGGGCCGACCTGACCGGTGTCGTCCGGCCCGGGGCTGTCCTGCTCGGCCATGTCCGCACTCCTTCGCGGTGGGGGACGGCGAGGGATGTCCAGGGATACGAATCCAGGATACAAGGTAAATGTGCTACCGAAGCGGATGAACTGCTCCGATTCAGGGTGAACCGGGCGCACCGGCGAGGAGGTGCACCGCCAGCCCGCCGATCACCGCCGCGGAGGCGAGTGCTGTGAGCAGCCGGGCGCGCGGACCGGTGAGCGCCCGGCCCAGCAGGGCCCCGCCGGTGGCGAGCAGGAGCTGCCAGCTGGCGGAGGCCGCGAACGCGGCGGCGACGAAAACCGCCCGCCCGGCCGCGCCCGGAGCCGCGCCCGGAGCCGCGCCCGGAGCCGTGTCCTGCCGGCCGAGGACGAGTGCGGCGAAGTAGAGCACGGTGAGCGGGTTCATCAGCGTGATGCCGAGCAGCGTGAGGTAGGCCCGGGCCGGTCCGGGCGGTGCGGCCTCGACGGCCTGCCCGGTCCGGAACCCGGCGCGGAGCGCGGTGACGGCCGTCCGGACGGCGAGGGCGAGCAGTACCAGCGCCGAGGCGATCCGCAGCGGCCCGGCGACCGGCGTGAGCAGCGGCGCCAGCCCGGCCCCGCCGACGGCGGCGAGCAGCGCGTACAGCCCGTCGGCCGTGGCCACGCCGAGGGCCGCGCAGGCCCCGGTGCGCAGCCCGGTGCGGGCGGTGAGCGCCACGAGGTAGGCCCCGACGGCCCCGACCGGGACGGCGATGCCGTAGCCGGCGAGGAGCCCCGGGACGAGCTCGGCGCTCACGCGTGGGCGCGGTCGGGCCTCCGGCGGTGGCGGCGCTGCTGCTGGGCCCGGGCCGGGCGGGCGGCGGGGGCAAGCGGCAGCGGGCGGGCGGAGGTCCTGGTCATGCCCCGATCGTGGGGTCTCAAGTGCCCATCCGGCAACCGGTTTTCCGGGCCGTTCGGTTACGGTGGACGCACGTTGTCCGCGCCCCTGCCGGAGGAGACCTAATGACCCGTCACATCGCCCCCGCGACCGAGCTGTTGGCTGAGGCCTGGCTCTCCTGGGCGGAACGCGGCAAGGGGCTGGACGCCGAGACGTGGGCCCGGCGGACCCGGCTGCCGGAGTGGACGGTCCTGGACCTGTTCGCGCACGTCGCCCCCAGCGCCGAATCGTTCACGCAGCTGCGCTCCGCCATCGTCGACGGCCCGGCGAAGGTGGAGTCCGCTGCCGACATCCTGCGCTTCTTCAACCAGCCGGGCGGTCTCGCGCACACCGCCGCCGGGCAGGTCGCCGACGCCGCGAAGCAGACCGCCGCCGGGACGGACCCGGCCGGGCTGATCGCCCGCTTCGAGGTCGAGGGCCCTGCCGCGCTGGCCGGCTGCGCGGACCTCCCGCCCGACACCGTCGCCGCCCACCCGCTCCTCGGCACCGTGCGAATCGGCGCGCTGGCCGAGGTGGCGCTCATGGAGGCGACCGTCCACCTGCTCGACCTGATCGCGGCCGTCGGCGGCCCGCCGCCCGCCGACGCGGCCCTGCGCGCGGTCCGCGCGCTGCTCGCCGAGGTGGCCGACCCGGTCGCGTTCATCGAGGCGGCGTCGGGCCGTTCGGACGCCGCGGTGCTCCCCGTGATCCGCTGACCCGAGTCCTCGTCGGATCCTCGTCGGGTCCTCGTTGGGTCCTCCACCGCAGGTCAGGCGTACGATGTGCGCCGGAACCCCGCAAGGGGGGAATTCGGGGACGACGGGGGATGGGCCGATGTTCGACATCGCGTGGTGGATCGTGCCGGCAGTGCTGTACGGCGGCGGGTACGTCGCCAACAACGCCCGCCGGGCGCTGAAGACGCGGCACGAGCGCAAGCTGGAGCTGCTGGACGCGGCCGACCGCCAGCAGGCCGCGCTGGAGGCGGCCAAGCGCCCGCCGGAGCCGGTCTGCGGCTGCACGCACCACCTGGCCAAGCACGACAAGCAGGGCCGCTGCCACGAGGAGGTCGAGGCGCCCACCGCGTGGGACGCCGAGCGCCGGCCGGTGCAGTTCGAGCCGCGCCAGTGCAACTGCCAGCAGTACGTGGGCCCCGAGCCGCTCGGGACGGTCTTCGCCCAGGACCTCGTCGACCCGCGCTGAGCGCGACGCAGGGGAGCCCCCGGGCATCTGCCGGGGGCTCCCTTCGCGCGTCAGCCGGCGGCGAGCGCCTGGAGGCGGTCGTAGGCGCCGTTGAAGAGGTCCTGGTCGCCGGGGAAGGTGCCGGAGGAGGCGTACTGCCAGATGGTCTGGTAGCCCCAGCCGTTCGGCAGGGTGCCGGGCGAACTGGAGTAGCGGGCTATCCAGAGCGGGTTGGTGGCGCCGAAGTCACCGTTGTTTCCGGTGCACTGGGACCACCAGTTGGTCGTGGTGTAGATCGTCGGGTAGCGGCCGGTGCGGGCGAGGACGGTGTCGCTGAAGGAGTGGATCCAGGCGACCATGGCGCCCTGGCTCAGCCCGTAGCAGGTCGCGCCGTACGGGTTGTACTCGATGTCGAGCGCGGGCGGCAGCGTGACGCCGTCGGCGGACCAGCCACCGCCGTGGTCCACCAGGAAGTCGGCCTGGGTGGCGCCGGAGGAGCGGTCCGGCAGCGCGAAGTGGTAGGCGCCGCGGATCAGCCCGGCGTCGTAGGAGCCGTTGTACTGCTGCGCGAAGGACGGGTTCCGGTACGTGGTGCCCTCGGTCGCCTTGACGTAGGCGAAGGTGGCGCCGTTGGCGGCGGCCGTGGCCCAGTCGACGCTGCCCTGCCAGCCGGAGACGTCCATCCCGGCGGTCTGGGTGACGGCGAGCGAGCGGATCGCGGCCGGGTCGGCGTCGCCGCCCTCGTGCGCGGCGACCGTGGAGCCGGCGAAGTCGAGCTCGGGGTGGTCGCCGCGGGCGGCGGGTGCGGCGGCGGGCGCGGGAGCGTCCGCGTACGCCGGGGCGGCGGCGCCCGCGACGAGCGCGACGGTCGCGGCCAGCGCGGCGAGCGTGGTGCGGCGGCGGGTCGCGGTGGATCTGGTGGTGCGGGCGGAGCGGGAAGTGCTGGACATGAACACTCCTCTGGTCCGGTGCGTGGCGGCCCAATGGGGCCGGTGTGGCGGGGAGTTGGCCCGGCCGGGGAGCAGAGTAGCCATGCACCCGCCAGGAAGACCAGACGCCGGGGCCACATCCTGAACCGCCGCCCCGTGTGGCGGGGTGACACCGCGCGCCCCGGTCGTCCGCCCGTTGCCCGTGCGCCTCCCGTTTGTCGTCCGCGGTTCGCCCCGGGCCTGCCGCTCAGGGGTCTCCACGGCTGTGACACGATGCCCGCAAGGCCGCCCCACCTGGGCCGATCGCGACAGACCAGAGCAAGCGGAAGGACCGCCCCCATGACCGAGACCGCTCACCCGCCCGTCTTCCGTCCGGCGACCGCCGCCGACGTGCCCGCACTCGTCGCCCTCGTCGAGTCCGCCTACCGCGGCGACTCCAGCCGCACCGGCTGGACCACCGAGGCCGATCTCCTGGACGGGCAGCGCACCGACGCCGACGCCGTCGCCGAGGCGGTCGGCGACCCCGACGGCGTCGTCCTGGTCGCCGAGCGGGACGGCGAACTCCTCGCCTGCTGCCAGCTGGAACGCCACGCCGGCCACGCCTACTTCGGCATGTTCTCGGTGCGCCCCGGCCTCCAGGGCGGCGGCCTCGGCCGGTCCGTGCTGGCCGAGGCGGAGCGGCTCGCGGGGGAGGAGTGGGGCGTCACGGTGCTGGAGATGAAGGTGATCGAGCAGCGCGCCGACCTCATCGCCTGGTACGAGCGCCGCGGCTACCGCCGGACCGGCGTCTACACGCCGTTCCCGTACGGCGACGAGCGCTTCGGCATCCCGCGCCGCGAGGACCTGCGCTTCGAGACGCTGACGAAGGAGATCTGACCCTTTCCACGACGGGAGCGGTCGCGGTCCCGACGCCCCCGGACGTTGCCCACGAGGCACGGCCGGGGGCGTCTTCTCGTGTCCGGATCCATGATCCCTGGAGGGCGGTCCCGAGCTGATGTGCCGTCAAAGTCGCTGACCAGCACCGATGCGGAGATGTCATACCTCGTTCATGATTGGTCTAGGCCAATGTGAGACCCTGGGCTCGAACGGCCGACGTTCCGTCCCACTCCCAGGGGGCCAATTCCGCATGCCCGTACTCCATGGCACCGCCATGCCCGCACCCGACACCGGCCCGCGCCGGACACCCGATCCGGGCCGGCCCGACGACCCCGACCGCCCTGATGACCACCGACTGCCCGCCCCGCCCGGCGACGACGAGCTCTACTGGTACTTCGGCCCGCAACGCCGCTGGGTGCCGCTGTGCGCGACGCTCTCCTACGCCGGAGCCACCGCCACCCTCGGTCTGTTCGCCCTGAGCCGGCCGCTGCTCTGGCCCTTCCTGCTCCTCACCGTCCTCAACGCGGCCACCTGGCTGCTCTCGCTCACCGACGGCCAGCGCGCCCGCCGCTACACGCGCGACTCGCACGACCTGCTGATCCGCGCCTGGCGGCCCGCCCGGCACCCCGGCGTCGACCTGCTGCTGCCCACCGCCGGAGAGCCGCTGGCCGTCCTCGACAACGCCTACCGGCACACCGCCGCCGTCCACTGGCCCGGCGAACTCACCGTCCTCGTCCTCGACGACGCCGCCCGCCCCGAGGTGCGCGAACTCGCCGAGTCCTACGGCTTCCGCTACCGCGCCCGGCCCGACCGCGGCCGATTCAAGAAGGCCGGCAACCTCAACCACGGCCTCGCCGAGGGCGACGGCGAGATCATCGCCGTCCTCGACGCCGACTTCTGCCCGCGCCCCGACTTCCTGCACCACCTGGTGCCCTACCTCGACACCCCCGAGGTCGGCATCGTGCAGAGCCCGCAGTGCTTCGACACGGACGCCGACATGTCCTGGCTCGAACGCGCCGCCGGAGCCACCCAGGAGATCTTCTACCGCTGGATCCAGCCCTCCCGGGACGCGCAGGACGGCACCGTCTGCTGCGGCACCAACGCCCTCTACCGCCGCGCCGCGCTGATGCGCGTCGGCGGCTTCGCCGAGACCGACCACAGCGAGGACCTCTACACCGGCCTCTCGCTCGCCCGCGCCGGGTGGACCACCCGGTACGTGCCGGCCCTGGTCGCCAAGGGCATGTCGCCCACCGGCCTGCCCGCCTTCATCAGCCAGCAGTACCGCTGGTGCCTCGGCTCCCTGGCCCTCGTCCGCGACCCGGACTTCCGCCGGGGACCGCTGCCCCGCTCCGCCCGGCTCTGCTTCTGGAACGGCATCCTCGGCTACGTGACGAGCGCGGTGAACGTCTTCGCCGTTCCGCTGCCCGCCCTGATCATGCTGTTCTTCGCCCCGGACGACATCCGGCCCTGGCAGGTCCTGCCCTTCCTGCCGCCGATCTGGGTCGCCCTCGTCCTGCTGCCCGCGATGTCCCGCACCCGCTGGCGCTTCGAGGTCACCCGCGTCCAACTCCTCGGCGGGCTCTGCCACGTGGTCGCCATCGCGCACGCGCTGCGCCGCCGCAGCGCCGACTGGGTGCCCACCGGCGCCGTGTCGCGCGGCGGCTCGCTCGCCCGGACCGTCGCCCGGATCGGCGTCGGCTGGCTCGGGCTCGTCGTCCTCGCGGGCGCCGCCGGACTCGGCCGCGCCGTCGCCGAACACGGCTGGCGGCCGTACTGGGCGCTCACCGCGCTCCTCGCGCTCACCGCGTACACGATCGTCCCGCTCATCAGGGCCCTGTGTCCCCTGCTGCGCGGCGGCAACGGAGCCGCCGTCGCCGACGTCGCCCCGCCCGCGCGGCGCCGCACCGACCCGGGCTTCGGCCGGGCCGAGGCCGTCGCCGTCACCGCCGTGCTGCTGCTCTGCGGCCTGCTGGCGTCCGGCTGGGCCGACCCGCTGGTCTTCTGACCCGCGCCCCCCTTACGAGTCCTACGAGCTCTTCCCTTCCTTGCGCGTCGCCCCACCGGCGCGGACCCGCCGCCCGGCCGCCCCATCGGCCAGGCGGCCCCCGATCCCCGCTGCCTGCCCAGCAAGGAGCCCCGCCGTGCCGACGGCCGTACCACCGGCGAGCGCCGAACCGCCGACCTCATCCGACTCCGACACCGCCTCCGACTCTGCGTCCCTGCTCCCCGGCGTCGTCCGGGTCGAGCGGCCCGTCGTTCCCGCAGCCGTTCCCGTTCCCGCAGCCGTTCCCGTTCCCGATGCCGGCGCGCCGCGCAAGCGTGCCGCCTTCCGTCCCGACGTCGAGGGCCTGCGCGGCGTCGCCGTCCTGTCCGTCCTCGCCTACCACGCCGCCGTGCCCGGCCTCACCGGCGGCTACGTCGGCGTCGACGTCTTCTTCGTCATCTCCGGATTCCTCATCACCGGCCTGCTGACCGGCAGTTCGTCCGGCGGTTCGTCCGGCCGTCCGCCCGGCCTCGTCGACTTCCTCGCCCGCCGCGCCCGCCGCATCCTGCCCGCCGCCGCCGTCGTGCTCGTCGCCACCGCCGTCGCGGGCGGCGTCCTGCTCGACCCGCTGCGCGGCACCGACCTCGCCCGTGACCTGATCGCCGCCGCCGGGCAGTACGCCAACTGGCGGTTCGTCGGGCAGCAGACCGACTACCTCGCCGCCGGGCGCGACCCGAGCCCGCTCCAGCACTTCTGGTCGCTCGGCGTCGAGAACCAGTTCTACCTCTTGTGGGGCGTCCTGCTGCTCGGCCTCGCCCGCCACCTCCACGGCCGCCGCCGCACCGCCGCCACCCTCCTCGTGACGGCGGGCGTCGGTGCCGCCTCGCTGGTGCTGTGCATCCAGTGGACGCAGACGTCGGCGCCGCTCGCGTACTTCTCCACCGTCGGCCGGCTCTGGGAGTTCACGGCGGGGGCGCTGGCGGCGCTGCTCGGCGGGGTGCTCGGCCGCGGTGGGTGGGCACGGCGGATCGTCGGGTGGGGCGGCCTCGCGGCGGTCGTCGCGCCGGTCCTCCTGTACGACCACACCACGCCCTTCCCCGGCACCGCCGCACTCCTGCCCGTCCTCGGCACCGCCGCCGTCCTCCTCGCCGGCCCGGGCGGTGCGCCGGACGCCGGACGGCTCCTCGGCACCCGCCCGCTGCGCGCCGCCGGGCGCCTCTCGTACGCGTGGTACCTGTGGCACTGGCCGGTGCTGACCATCGCCCAGGCCCGGTACGGCACGCTGTCCTGGCCCGTCCAGCTCGCCCTCGTCGCAGCCGCCGCCCTGCCCGCCTGGCTCACCCTGCGGCTCGTCGAACAGCCCCTGCGGTACGGCAGCAGCCCGGCCCCGCGCCGAGGCCTCGCCGTCGGCGCCAGCGCGCTCGTCATCCCGCTGATCGCCGGCCTCACCCTCGGCGGCGGCACCGTCCGCGCCCTCGGCACCGCCGACACGCCGGCCGTCGCCCCGGCCGGCGCCGTCGACGGGCCCGGCCTCCTCGCCCCCGGCACGCGCGTCACCGGGCTCACGCCGTCGCTCGCGCGCGCCCGGGCCGACTTCCCGCCCGGCAAGGGCTGCGAGATCCCGCTCAACGCCGACACCAGCCCGCGCTGCCTGTTCGGCGACGAGAACAGCCCCGACCGCGTCGTCCTGCTCGGCGACTCGCACGCCGGACAGTGGATCTCGGCCGGCATCGCCATCGCCGAACAACGGCACTGGGCCCTGGAGGTCCTCGTCAAACCCGGCTGCCCGCTGGCCACCCTCACGGTGCGCAACGACGTCCTCGGCCGGACGTTCGACGAGTGCGACCGCTGGCGCGAGAACACCCTCACCCGGCTCGCCGCCGGACCCAGGCCACGCCTGATCCTCATGGCCGGCCTCAACCGCTACGGCAGCCAGGACGAACGCGCCCGAGGCTGGACCCGCACCCTCGACCGCCTCGCCGCCACCGGTGCGCCCCTCGCCTACCTCGGCGACACCCCGATGGCCGGCAAGGACGTCCCCACCTGCCTCGCCGCCTCCGACGGCCGCTCCGACGCCTGCTTCTTCCCCCGGGCGACCGCCTTCGAGCCCGACCCGATGCTCGACGGCGGCCTGGCGGCGCGGTACGGCGTCCGCGTGGTGGACGTCAGCCCGCTCCTCTGCCCGGGCAGCGGCCCCGACTGCCCGGCGGTCCTTGAGGGCGTGGTCCTGTACCGCGACACCGGCCACATCACCGACACGCTGGCGCGTGTGCTGGCACCGCGGCTGGACAG
The DNA here is from genome assembly GCF_042887525.1 of Kitasatospora sp. NPDC057936. NCBI lineage: Bacteria > Bacillati > Actinomycetota > Actinomycetes > Kitasatosporales > Streptomycetaceae > Kitasatospora > Kitasatospora sp. NPDC057936. The sequence continues at coordinate 22,839 of NZ_JBHVPD010000027.1, read as the reverse complement.
GGCACTGCTGGGCCCGGCCTGACGGCCAGGGCGCGACGTGCGTCGAGGGGTGAGCCGGCCCCGCCCGGGCAGGGCGCAGGCGGGGCCGGCCCGGGGGCGATCGTCGCCGAACGGGACCGCCGGGTGCACCACCGGCCGACCGGACGGGCCGTCGAGTCCCCACCTGGGAATACGGCCGCGAGACGGGCCAAGCCCCGCATCACCTCGTGGCTTCGGGCCTCCCCGCCGCACACCACCGACCCCCTTCGAACCGGCCGGCTAGCCGTAGATGCTCCGGCAGAGGCGGGCCTGTTCCGAGTCGGCGGACCAGCGGCCGATGCGTTCGGCCTGGTCGCAGAGGGAGCCCGGGCCCAGGGCCGGGGGTTTCCCCGGCGGGCCGGCCCGTCCGGCGGAGGACGCCGCCGGGGCGGAGGTCGGGTGGGGCGTCGTGTGCGGGGCGCGGCTCGACTTCGGGTGCGGGCCCGAGGCGTGTTCCGTCGCCGTCGGCTCCTCCTCCGCCATGGGTGCGACGCTGCCCGCGTTCGCCGACTCGCCGCCCGCGGGGGTCGGCGCCGGCAGCGGGGACGGCGCCGGCGTCACCGGGCGCGGCGGGACCGGCAGCAGGTGCGGCGCCGCCGGGACGGACGGGGACGGCGAGGCCGCCTGCGGCACGGCCACCACGGACACCTCGTCGCCCGCCCCCGGCCCGCACATCGCCAGGACGGCCGCCATCAGCGCCACCGTCCCCAGCGCCGCGGCCGCCCACGTCCTCCGCGAGCGCTTCGGGGCGGGCGCCGCCGGTGGTGGCACGTCGGGCGGTGGCGGGGGGACGGACGTGTAGGCGGGCCCGGTCGGCGGCGGGGCGGGAACCGGCGGTGGCTGCCAGGCCTGCTGCGGCCACTGCCACTGCCCGCCGCTGGGCTGCCCTGTCATGTCGATGTCCTCCTGCGTCCGGTACCCCCGGTTCGTGGTGTGCTTCGTGCTCAACGAGCCACCGGGCCCAACGGGCGCGCCGAAACCCGGACATGACCCGGAAGAGGGTTCCGGACGGGCGCGGATTGCCATCGCGCCACATATTGGGGGCATGGAGACCAACAGCACGTCCGGCCACCTGGTCGATGTCGCGGAGTTCCGCACCGACAGCCGCTACCGGCTGGTCCACTTCGAGGGCCACGGCTGGGAGCCGCTGGCCCCCGAGGAGTTCGAGCCCCGGATCCACCAGCTGTTCCCCGACGTCGACCCCCACGACCCCGCGCGCGTCCACTGGGCCGACCGCCCGTGGGAGTGGCCCGCCTGGCACGCGGGGGAGGCCTGACCGCGTCCGGAGCCCTCGCGTCCGGAGCCCTCGCGCCCGTGCCCTCCCGCCCGGCATGATCCGGCGGCGCTAGGCTGTTCGGGTGAGCGACCACTTCTGGCGGCGCCTGCCCGGGCAGGCCGTGGACACCAGCTCGCCGACCGAACTCGGCGCGCTCGTCCCCTCCCGGTACGACGCGGGCTTCGCCGAGCTGACGGCCGCCGGGCTCGCCCTGGCCGTACGGCGCACCGCGCGGCTGATGGCGCTCGCCCTCACCGAGAACGGCCTGCACCCCGACCCGGCGGCCCGCCTGCCCCTCCACGGCGGCGCACCGCGCCCGGCGGGGGAGCCCGACGTGCTCGTGCTGCGCCCCGAACAGGTCGCCGCCGCCTCGGTGTTCCTGCGGGGCTCGGCCCTCGGCGAGCTGGTCCGCCAGCAGGACCCGGTGCTCGCGCGGACCGTCGTCGCGCTCGGCTTCGCGACCCCGTGGTCCGAGACCCTCGCCGCCGAGGTCGTCGCCGACCTGCGGGAGCTGCGGGACTTCTTCGCGGACGCGGCGGCGGCCGGCGATGCGGTGATCATGCGGGGGGCGTTGTGAACGGGCCGTCCGGCACGGCGGGTTACGGCGCCGAGGCGCAGGCGCTGGCCCTCCAGTACGAGAGCGTCACCTTCGCCGAGGTGCACCGCGAGATGCTCCACCTCTTCCCTGCGCCGCCCGCCGCCGTCCTCGACGTCGGCGCCGGCACCGGGCGCGACGCGGCGGCCCTCGCCGCCCTCGGCCACTCGGTGGTCGCCGCCGAACCGACACCCGAACTCCGGTACATCGGCGAGGACTTGCACCGGGACTCCGGCGTCAGATGGATCTCCGACGCCCTCCCGGAGCTGCCCTCGCTCGGCGCGGAACGCTTCGGCCTCGTCCTCCTGACGGCCGTCTGGATGCACCTCGCCCCCGCCGAACGCCCGCCCGCGATGGCCTCACTGGCCCGCCTGGTCGCCCCCGGCGGCCGGATGATCCTGTCGCTGCGCCACGGCCTGGTACCGCCCGGCCGTCGGATGTTCGACGTCCCGCCGGAGGAGACGGTCGCCCAGGCCGCCGCCAACGGCCTGCACCCCATCCACCGCATCAGCCGCACCGATCTGCACGGTCGCCCGGGGGTGGGGTGGACGATCCTGGCCTTCGAGGCGGCGGGCTGACGCCTTGACACCCCCGGAGTTCTGACGCCCCGAAACCCTGACGCCCGTACCACGCCTACCCGCAGTGCATCCGGTGCCTCCGGGCGCCGTGTTCCCGGTCGGTGCGGGCGTCAGCGGAGAATTCCCGACGGCCCGCCCCCCAGCTCCGCTCGGGCCGATTCCACGAATGCGTGCCGGCAATCGCGCTTGGCGGGCCGTTCGGGCGACACGCTGTTCCGCAGGTGTTCGTGGAGGGCCGTGGTGTACTCGTGTGCGGCCTGACTCGCCGTGTGCGAGCAGACCAGCTCGACGGCCTTCTTGGTCAGCCACAGGTCGTGCAGCTTCTGGTCCTCGGGGTCCTCCGAAGCCGGCAGGCCGAGGCTCCGGCGATCCAGCACCAACTCGACCTGCTGCGCCGCGGCGAGGAAGCCCAGGATCGCCTCCTTGCGTTCGGCCCGCTCCGCGTCCGTGCGGTGTTGTCGGTCCCGTCGCGCTTCGGCGCGTGTCGCCAGGTGCTGCCCCACGAGCGTCCCGGTGGTCCCCAGGAGGACACCGATCAGGGCGAGGACTGTGCTGCTGGTAGCTCCATTCACGGTGTACAGCTTGGCGATCGGCTGTCAGGCCCGCTGGCACTTCGTGAAGAACGGCCGCCGGGACAACCTCGCGAGGCTCTGCGTAGGAAGTCGGCGGGTCCGACTTCCTACGCAGACTTCCTACGCAGGGGCGGTTTCGTCGTAGTCGTTCCAGCCCGACGATCGCGCAAGCTGCTCCCATGCCGGCCAGGTCCGTCCCGTCGCCTGGCGCACGAGCTCGCCGGCCATCGTGAAGGGCGGCGCCTTGTGCGGCTTCTCCAGCGCCTGGCCGACGATGCGGTCGTGGAGGACCGCCGCCGCGCGCAGCCGGGGCAGCGCCTGGTGGACGTGGTCCGCGTAGCCGTCCGGAAGGGCGGCCGGCCCGCCGCCCAGGTCGAAGCCCGCCCCGAGCGCGACCAGCGCGATCTCCGGCCGCTTCCGCAGGGCGACCTCACGGTCCAGGTGCAGCGCGACCGCGTCCCACACGACGTCCGTCCGGTCCGGCGGCACGCCCTGCTCCGCCAGGAAGCGGACGGCCAGGTCGGCGCCGTCCAGCTCGAACCGCTGGTCGCCGTCGCCCTCGTCGCTGAGCCCGCAGTCGTGCAGGACGCTGCCCAGGAAGAGGAGTTCGTCGTCGTAGTCGCGGTCCGGCCGCAGGCCGCGCCGCTCGCCGAGGAGGCGTCCGTAGAGGTAGGTGCGCAGGCTGTGGTTGAAGATCGCCGCCGGGAGCAGGGTCTTCGCGCGGCGCAGTGCGGCGTGCGCGAGATCCGTCGGAGGCAGGCCCAGTTCGCTGTATTCGGCGCTCACGGGGCGACCGTACCCGGTTGTCCGGCTGTGGGTGCTCTACTCGGCGGCTCCGGGGTCGGCTCCGGGGTCGGCTCCGAAGCCGTCGGTCACCAGGCGGGTGGCCCAGGTGCGGAGGGCGGCCCGGACGGGTGGGTGGGCGAGGCCGGTGGCGGCGGCCAACTCGTCGGCGGACGTGGTGTCGTAGCGGTCCTCGGAGAGGAAGGTGAGGGTCTCGGGGTCCGCGCCGGTGAGGGCCCGGGGGAGGGCGCGGACCACGGGGACGGGGATGAGGCCGCGCGGTGGGCGGACGCCGAGGTGGGCGGCGAGGAGGGCGATGAGGTCCGGGAGGGCCGGGGTCTCGGGGTCGAGGACGGTGTGGGCCGGCGCGGGCGCCCGGTCGTGGGCGGGGACGGCGGCGAGGAAGCGGGCCAGGTGGTCGACCGTGACCACCGGGACGAAGGTCCGTCGCGTCCCGGGGAGCAGGGGGAGGCGGCCGCGGTGGAGCTGCCGGACGAGGTGGGCGAGCCCGAGGTACTGCCCGGCCTCGCCGGTGGCCGAGTGCCCGATGGCGCTGCTCGGGTTGACGGTCGTGACGGGGATGCCCAGCCGGTCGGCCGTGACGCGCACTGCTGCGTCGCCGAGTTGCTTCGAGGCTTCGTAGGCGCCGAGCCGGGAGTAGAGGGCGGCGGTCTCGCGGGGCGTGAGCGGGTACCGGGGCCGGGGGTCGCGACCGACGCGGTAGCCGGAGAGGTGGACGTGGCGGCGCAGGTGGGGGCGGGTCGCGGACCACCGGAGCGCGTGCAGGGCACCGTCGACGTTGGCGGGCTGGGCCTCGGCGCGGGTGAGGCCGAACTCGTAGCGGGCGGCGAGGTTGTGGACGTCGCGGATCGCGGCGAGGCGGGCGTCGTCCTCGGGGGAGAGGCCGAGGCCGGGGTCCGTGAGGTCGGCGGCGACGGTGGTGAGGGTGGTGTCGACGGTGCCGTGGGCGCGCAGCCACGAGCGGAGGGCGGTGTCGCGCGGGCTGCCGGTGCCGCCGCGGACGGCGACGGCGACGGGTTCGCCGCGGGTGAGGAGTTCGAGGACCAGCCAGCGCCCGATGAAGCCGGTGGCGCCGAGGACGAAGGTGGTGGGGAGTGGCACGGCGGGACGTCCATTCTCTGTAGACCGGTCTGTATATTTTCTGGGCATGCGGGAGCACGGGAGCTCACGAGCGGCGAGGCCCGCGGAATCAGCCCTTGGCGCCGATGAGGTACTGCACGGCGTGCTGGGCGTGGTCGAGCGGTTCCCGGCTGCGCCGGACCGACGCGAGCAGCACCGCGCCCTCCATCAGGGCGAGCGCCTGCCCGGCGGCGGTCCAGGCCTCGGCGGGTCCGAACCGACCGGCCTCCAGCCGCTCGGCGAGGACCCGCTGCCAGCTCTCGTACACCGCCGAACAGACCGCGCGCAGCGGCTCGTTGGTGCCCGCGACCTCCAGTGCGACGGTGGCGATCGGGCAGCCCTTGGCATAGCCGGAGCGTTCCAGGCGGTCGGCGAAGACCTCGGTCAGGCGCCGGGTGAGCGCGCCGGCGTCGACGCCCTCGGCGGCGAGCGACCTGAGCAGGTCCTCGACCTCCCGCCCGGCCTGGACGAGGGCGGCGGCGACCAACTGGTCCTTGCCCTCGGGGAAGTGGAAGTACAGCGAACCGCGCGGCGCGCCGCTCTCGGCGACGATCTGGTTGACGCCGCTGCCGAAGTACCCCTGTGCCTCGATCAGCGCCCGCGCGCCGGCGATCAGCCGGGCGCGGGTTTCCTCACCCTTGGCTCCCATGGGGAAGAGAATAGACCGGTCTATATATTTTGCCAACGGGAGGGCGTCGGGTCGCGCGGCTCACACCCCGTACCCGGCCGGAAAGCCGGTCCAGCGAAGATCCTCGGGCAGGTGGCCGAGGTCGTTGACCAGCAGCGGCGAGGGCGGCCGCCCGGGGGCGTACCGGATGACGGTCAGCGAGGCATGGGCATGGTTGAGTCCGAGCCAACGCCACGGCGGCGCATCGAGGGCATGGCGCACGAGCCAGGCGATGAGGAAGTTGTGCGTGACGACGAGCTCGTGCCGCTCCTCGTCCCCGGGAACGGGCCCGGTGAACGCCGCCACGGCCTGCCGCGCCAGCTCGGGCCCCGACTCCTGGGGCTCGGAACGCGCGACGAAGCGGAGGAAGAGGTCGGCACTCTCGGCGGGCAACTCCGCCCGCCCGGGGACGTAGGGAACGTAGTCGCCCGCCGCGTCGCAGGCCCGGGCGGTGGCCGCGGGCAGGTGCTCGGCGATCAGCCCGGCCGTCTGCGCGGCGCGGGCCAGCGGTCCGTGGTGCACGGCAGAGATCGGCCGCCCCGCCAACCGCCGCCCGAGCAGCGCAGCCTGACGCCGCCCGACCTCCGAGAGCCCGCTCTCGTCCGGCAGCGCCTCCCCGTGCCGGACGAGGTAGAGGTAACGGGCAGCGTTTCCAGCCATGCAGGGCCTCCTGGGCACAGTGATCAACTCCCCCGAACCGACGTCCCACCCCACCCACCCGGTTCCGCACGAGGCGGAGGCGACCCACCAGGCCGCCGCGCGCATCCCCTCACGCAGGAGTCGGGCAGGCCGACTTCCTCTGCAAGGCGCCCCCTGGGCGTTCATCCGCTGGTCGTGCGCCGGGGAAGTCGGAGGGGTCGACTTCCCCGGCGGTGTCCTTACGGACTCCGGGCTGCTGCGAGCGTGTAGGAAGTCGCCTCACCCGACTCCTTGCGCGGATGTGGCGTTGGGCCAGGCGCGTGCGTAGGAAGTCGAGCGGGCCGACTTCTGGTGTTGGACGGTGGGGTGTTCCGCGCGTGGGAAGTCGCACGCGCCGACCCTGCGCGGTGTCCTTCCGGCTTCTGGGATGTGGCGGGTGCGGGACCGTGGCCCCCGATTCCTTGCGCGGCTGTGGCGTTGGCTCGGAGGTGTGCGCAGGAAGTCGGGCGGGTCGACTTTCTGCGCGAGGCGCCCGTGCGTGTTCAGCTGTTGGCGGTGCGCAGGAAGTCGGGCGGGTCGACTTCTGATGTTGGGTGCGGGGGCGACCTTCCACGCGGGGCGCTCGCCGGGGGCCGGGGGCCGGGGTGCGCAGAAAGTCGACTCGTTCGACTTCCCGTGTGGGTGAGTTGTCGGGCCGAGAGTGTGCACGGGAAGTCGGGTGGGGCGACTTCTCAGGTGGTGTCAGGCCTGGTGGGCGGTGTTCAGGAGGGTGAGGTCGTCGGGGGTCAGGTGCAGGGTGCCGGCGGCGATGTTCTCGGTGAGGTGGGTGAGGTCGCCGGTGCCGGGGATGGCCAGGACGTTGGGGGCGCGGTGGAGGGTCCAGGCCAGGCGGACCTGGGCGGTGCTCGCGCCGTGGGCCCTCGCCACGGCCTCCACCTGCGGCGGCTCGCCGGTGCTCGCGCCGGTGCCGTGCTCGCGGCCGGTGCCGGCGATGGCGTAGAACGGGACGAAGGCGATGCCCTGCTCGGTGCAGAGGCGCAGCACCTCGTCCTGTGCGGGGGCGGCGCCGATGCCGTACGGGTTCTGGACGCACACGACGGGGGCGATCTCCCGGGCCTCGGCCAGGTGGTGCGGGTGGATGTTGGAGAGGCCGAGGTGGCGGATGAGTCCGGCCCGGCGCAACTCGGCGAGGGCGCCGAAGCGTTCGGCGATGGAGTCGGTGCCGAGGACGCGCAGGTTCACCAGGTCGAGGTGGTCGCGGCCGAGCTGGCGGAGGTTCTCCTCCACCTGGGCGCGCAGGGCCTCGGGGGTGCGGGCGTGTTCGGCCCACGTGCCGTCGAGGGCGCGGGCGGGGCCGACCTTGGTGGCGATCACGAGGTCGTCGGGGTAGGGCGCGAGGGCGCGGTTGATGAGCTCGTTGGCGGAGCGCAGCGGGGAGAAGTAGAAGGCGGCGGTGTCGATGTGGTTGACGCCGAGTTCGACGGCGCGGCGCAGGACGGCGACGGCCTGGTCGCGGTCGCGCGGGACGGCGTGCGGGGTGAGGGCGGGGCCGGTCTGGGGGAGGCGCATGGCGCCGAAGCCGATCCGGTGGACGGCGCGGTCGCCGAGGGTCCAGGTGCCGGCGGCGGAGGCGTGCACGGTGGTCGGCGAGGTGTCGGGCGTCATGTGGGGAGTCATGGTCGACATGATCGAATCCGGGCTAGCCTGATCGCCAATGATTCGGGAATGTACGAATCCGATGGACGGGTACGGGAGGACGCGCATGGCCGTGGAGACGGAACTGTCGTTCACGGTGGGGGATCTGGCGAGCATGCGCTTCGCCGTCTCGCCGATGTGGGAGCTCGGGCCGAGCCTTCGCCTGCTCGCGTCCGGCCGGGCCCACCCGGTGCACCGTCCGTGGGTCGAGCAGGTGCGGCCCCGGCTCGCCGCCGTCGGGCCGTCGCGCGGCTGGCTCACCGAGATCGTGCCGCCCGCGGGATACGTGCCGGACTTCGTCAACCCCGCCCCGGCCGGCCCGGCGCCCACGCTCGCGGAGGAACTGGCCGCGATCCGGGCCACGCCGGCCGAGCGGGTACGGCGCGACCTCGACCGGTTGCGGGAGTACGGCGACGGCCTCGGCCCCCGGCTGCGCGCCCTGTACGCCGACCCGCCGGCCGGCCTCGCGCGGCTCACGGAGGCGTTCGAGGCGTACTGGAAGGTCGCGCTCGCGCCGTACTGGGCGCGCGTCCGCGCCGCGCTGGACGCGGACGTCCTGCACCGCGCCCGGCAGGTGGCCGAGCACGGTGCGGCGCGGGTGCTCAACGACCTGCACGCCGAGGTCCGCTGGTCGCGGGACACGCTCCGGCTGGAGCGCCGCCCGAAGCCGCTGGACCGCCGGACGTCCGGGGCGGGCCTCCTGCTGATCCCCTCGGCCTTCACCGGACCGGGCCCGCTGATGCGGGTCGCGCCGCCGGACCCGCCGCAGCTCGCGTACCCGGCGCGCGGCATCGGCAGCTTGTGGGCCGCCCGGCCCGCCGCGCCGAACGCGGCCCTCGCCGCCGTCCTCGGCCGTTCCCGCGCGCTCCTGCTCGTCGAACTGGACGCCCCGGCGTCGACCACCGACCTCGCCCGGCGTACGGGCCTGTCGCCCGCGGCCGTCTCGCAGTACCTGACGGCCCTCCGCGACGCCCACCTGGTGAGCGCCCACCGCGCGGGCCGCTCGGTGCTGTACGCCCGCACGGCCTCGGCGGAGGCGGTCCTGGCGCCACTGACGTGAGGCGGAGGTGGTCGGGTGGGTGGCGAAGCGGTGTCCGGGTGGGCGGCGCGAGGCCCGGGCGAGGCCGGGGTGGCTGCGTGGCCGAAGGTCGGCGCCGAGTCGTGGGTGCCGCATCCCGATGTGGTTCCCGGGCGACGTCGGGGGTGAGTCGTGCCCGACCCGTCCGGTCCGGCGAACCGAGGGGCTCGACGCCAGGGGTGGAGAGCGGGTGGAATGCCTGCGAAAAACCTACGAAAAGCCCAATCGTCACGGCAGGTTCCCCGTTTCTTCGGGGCGCATTCGCCGGCCGCGCGTAGCGTGCTGTACATGACACCACGTCGGCAAGCCGCCGCCCGCCGCCGACGGACCGGCCTCGTCGGCGCGCTGGTCGCGGCGGCCCTCGGGCTCGGGACCGTCGCCCTGACCGCCCCGGCTGCGCCGGCCGTGCCGACGAGCAGCACGGGAAGCACGAGCAGCCCCGGCGACGTCGTCGTCGACGAGAGCTTCGCCGGCCCCGGCCTCCCCGCCGGGTGGAACCCCGTCGAGGGCGACTGGCGCGTCGAGAACGGCCGTCTGGTCGGCAGCTCCGCCGACGGGGCGCGGCAGAGCCGGATCACCTTCGGCCGCCACCTGGACGACTTCCGGCTGGAGGCCACCGCCCGCTTCGAGACCGTCCAGGACGCCACCCGCTGGACGGCCCTCGGCCTGGACGTCCCCGCCGCCGGTACGACGCCGTGGTCGATCGCCACCGTCCGCTCCGGCAGCACGGCCGGCAACGGGCTGGAGTTCGCCCGGCGCACCACCGGCGACACGTGGAACGTCACCGACACCGCCGCCGCACCGTCCGCCGCCACCACCGGCCGGGACGTGCGGATCGCCGTCGAGGTGCACGGCACCAGCGCCCGCTGGATCTTCGAGGGCCGCGAGGCGCTGCGCACCACCCGGCTGGCCCGCAGTGCGGACGGCGGCCAGGCGCTGCTGGTGAACGGCGCGCGGGTGTCGTTCGCGGCGGTGAAGGTGACGGCGCTCGCGCCGAACGCGTGGATCCGTCCGGCCGGGACGCCGGTGGCGGTGTTCGCGCACCGCGGCGGGTCGTCCGCGGCGCCGGAGAACACGCTCGTCTCGGACGAGGTCGCCCGCCGGGCCGGCGCCCAGTGGATCGAGAACGACGTCCAGCCGAGCAGGGACGGCGTCCCGTACGTCCTGCACGACGACACCGTGGACCGCACGACGAACGGCACTGGCCGCGTCCGCGACCTGACGGCCGCCCAACTGGACGCGCTCGACGCCGGCTCCTGGTTCGCCCCGGCCTACGCGGGCACCCGGCTGCCGACGCTCGCCGCCCAGCTGGAGGACCTGCGCACCCGCGGCGGCAACCTGCTCCTGGAGATCAAGGGGCCGCACACCCGCGACGAGGTCGCCCGGATCGTCAAGGAGGTCCGCGACCACGGCATGACCGGCCGGGTCTTCGTGCAGAGCTTCCAGGTGGACGCCCTGCGCTACGCCCGCGAGCTCGCGCCCGAGCTGCCCCTCGGCCTGCTGCGCTCCGAGCTCGACCCCGATCCCGTCGCCACCGCGCGCGACCTCGGGCTCACCGCCTACAACCCGTCGGACGACGCCCTCGCCGCGCGCCCCGGAGTGGTCAAGGACCTGCACGCCGCCGGCGTCGCCGTGAACGTCTGGACGGTCGACTCGCCGGCCCGCTGGAAGGCGCTGGAGGAGGCCGGGGTGGACGGCATCATCACCAACCGCCCGGCGGAGCTGGCCGGTTGGAATGCGGCCTGGCGAAGTTGACCAGCAGGTAGGCGTGATCGGTTACAAGAACGACGTGAATGTGTAGCAGAACGCATTTCTACTACCAGTTCAGATCTTCTGATTGACAGTCGTAAATGCGCTTTGCATACGGTGATCTCCGTGAAGGCTGACACGGGGCGTCGGTACCGGCTGTACCCCACCGCGGGGCAGGAGGAGGTCCTGACCCGGTGGGGGCACACCTGCCGTGCCCTGTGGAACGTGGCCCTGGAACAGCGCCGCTACCTTTGGCGGCAGCGCAGGATCACCCTGATGGGATCCGCACAGTGCCGTGAACTCGCCATCGCCCGTTCCGAGCTGGACTGGATGGCAGATCTGCCGTCCGAGTGCGGTCAGCGGGTGCTGGCGAACCTGGACGCGGCCTACCTGAACTTCTGGAACCCCGACCATCCGGCTGGATTCCCCGCGCGGAAGAAGCGCGGGCATCGGATGGGCATTCCGTTCAAGGGCCGGTACATCGAGGTTCGCAAGCTCAGCCGACATTGGGCCGAGGTCAGGCTCCCGAAGCTCGGATGGGTCCGCTTCCGGCTCTCCCGCGCCGTGGGCGGCACGATTCGCAATGCCACCGTGTCGCGGGACGGGACTGGATGGCACGTCTCCTTCGGCGTTCACACAGGCCGGATCCCTGACGCGTCGAACGGCAGGCCAGGATGTGGGGTGGACTTCGGGGTCGCGGCTTCGGCGTTCGTCTCCACCGAGACCGAGCCCCGCCTCATGCCACCCACCCTCAACAAGGCCGAACAGGCCCGTCTCACACGCCTGGAGCGAAAGAAGGCCCGCCAGCTCACCCACGCCAAGAGGCACAATGGAGGCCGGTACTCCAACCGGCTGCGCCGCACCATGGCCCAGATCGCCAGGCTCAAGACCCGGCAGGCCAATCGCCGACTGGACTTCACGCACAAGCTCACCACCGACCTTGCCCAAAACCACGGCTTCGTCGGTATCGAGGACCTGCGCGTGAAGAACATGACCAAGAGCGCCAAGGGCACTCTGGACGCCCCCGGGAAGAACGTCGCCCGAAAGTCCGGCCTGAACCGGTCGATTTTGGACAACGCGCCCGGCGAACGCAGACGGCAACTGGAGTACAAGTGCCGGCTGTACGGCTCCCGGCTGATTCCTGTTCCGGCGTTCCACACCTCCCAGACCTGCGGCAACCCCGCATGTGGGAAGGTCGATCCCACCAGTCGCCCCGGCTGCGGCCGACTGTTCCGCTGCGTGCATTGCGGCTGGGAGGACGACGCCGACCACAACGCCTCGGTCGAGATCGAGGCCCGAGCCCGCCGGACGGGCGGCTCGGTCACCAACAGCACGCGCAGCGCCAAACCGGCGCGAGTCCCGGCCCCACGCCGGAGGCGGACGCGTGAAGCCCTACCGGCCACCCAAAGGTAGCCGAAGGGAATCGCCTCCTCCCGGGGGCGAGGATCGTCCCAACTACGGCCGCTACTACGGCGAGGCGATCGAGGACATCGCGGCCTTCCTCGCGGGCGACCCGATCCGCCGGCTCGGCTGAGCCCTCCACGGGATCGGGCCCGGTCCGCCGCATACTGGGCGCGTGACCAGCCAGGACGACATGCAGACGGCGGGCCGGCGCGGGGTGCTGCGGGCGGGCGCGGCGGCGCTGCTGCTCGGCGCCGCCGGGTGCGGGAGCGGGAGCAGGCAACCGGTGGCGGCGCCGAGTTCGACGACCGCGAGCCCCGCCCCAGCGGCGAGCCCGAGCCCGAGCCCGACTCCGACGGCGAGCCCGAGCCCCAGCCCCAGCCAGACCCCCCTCCCCAACCCGCCGCTCTGGCAGCCCGGCCCGTCCGAGGTGCAGCCCGACGTCAAGCGCCGCGCCGTCGAGCTGGTCGCCGCGCTCGGGGCGTGGCCGCCCGGCGGGCAGGGGGCGGAGGCGGCGCGGGCCCGGGTGGCGGCGCTCGGGCTGCCACCGGCCCTCGCGGACGCGGCCGGGCCGCTCGCCCCCGCCGCGCCGGAGGCGAGCCTGGAGGTGATCGACGCCCAGTACGGCGGGATCCTGGCCGACTCGGCGAGCGTGCTCGTCGTCTGCCGCCAGTGGACCCGGCAGCCGGACGGCTCGGCCGCCGAGGGCGGCGTCACGGTGGACGTCCGCCTGAGCCGTGCCGAGCCGCGCTGGACCGTCACCGACCTGCACCCGGGCGTGCCGGGCCCGCCCGCCGAGCCGCCGCCCGCGGCGCTGGCGAAGGTGCTGGCGCAGCCGCGGATCGAGCTGCCGCCGGAGGCGCTCGCCGATCTGCGCAGCGGGAGCGTCCACGACAGCGTGATGAACGCGATGCTGGGCCTGGCCGGCACCTACGCGCTGTCGGTGAGCGTCGTGCGCACCGGCCACCCGCTGGACGTCTTCGGCACGACCCGGCCCAGCGACCATCCGCTGGGCCGGGCCTTCGACGTCTGGCGGATCGACGGGCACCCGGTGGTGGACCCGGCGACGCCGCGGCAGCTGATCGAGTCCTTCATGCGGGCCGCGGCCGCCGCCGGTTCGTACAACGTGGGCGGGCCGATCGCGATCCCGGGGGCCGGCAACCAGTTCTTCACCGACGACACCCACCACGACCACGTCCACGTCGGGTTCACCGCCTGAGCGGCGGCCGTCAGTTGACCTTGACCGCGCTCCACGCCGCCGCGACGGCCTTGTACTCGGCGCTGTTGAGCCCGTACAGGTCGCTCGCGGCGTTGAGCGAGGCGGTGCGCGCGCCCTTGTAGTTGGTGGTGGACGTCATGTAGACGGTCAGCGCGCGGTACCAGATCTTGGCGATCTTCTGGTTGCCGACGCCGGTCACCTTGGAGCCGTTGCAGGTGGGGCTGTTGTACGCGACGCCGTTGATGGTCTTGCTGCCGCTGCCCTCACTGGCCAGGTAGAACCAGTGGTTGCCGACGCCGGAGGAGTAGTGGACGTTGAGCTTGCCGACGGTGGCGCTCCAGCAGTCCGCCGACTTGCCGTCCAGCGAGGGCTTGTCGAAGCGGCGCAGCCACGGCGGGGTGGACTGGTCGCTGAACAGGTAGTCGGGGGTGTCGACCTTGTTGTTGGCGAACCACTCGACCATGGTGCCGAAGATGTCGCTGGTGGACTCGTTGAGGCCGCCGGATTCCCCGCTGTAGCGGAGGTTGGCGGTGGCGCTGGTGACGCCGTGGGTCATCTCGTGGCCCATGGTGTCGAGGTCGACCTGCTCGGGGTCGCTGGTGCCGTTGCCGTCGCCGGTCATCATGCAGAAGCAGTCGTCGGACCACTGGGCGTTGTCCCAGTTGGTGCCGACGTGGACGAAGACGGTGGCGCCCTTGCCGTCGTTCTTGATGCCGTTCCGGCCGAAGGTCTTCTTGTAGTAGTCGTACGTCCAGGCGGTGTTGGCGTGGGCGTCGACGGCCGCGGTGGAGCGGTCGGTGGAGAACTTCTTGCCGTCGCCCCACACGTTCGTGCTGCTGGTGAACGGCGTGCCGGAGGCCGCGGTGATGGCGTCGGCGGAGGCGTTGCCGGCGTCCTTGGTGACGTGGCCGCGCACGGGGTCCGCCAGGGTGTAGCCGCCGCCGGCGGCCGGGGTGGTGTCGACGGTGACGTCGCCGGTGTACTCGGAGTGGCCGGTGCCGGAGGCCTGGTGCTCCTTGTCGTAGGCCTCGATCTCGTCGCCGGTGGTGGCGTCGGTGACGACGACCCGGCCGGCGGGCTGGCCGTGCTCGCCGGTGCCGGCGACGGTGGTGCGCCAGGCGAGGCGGGGCGTGCCGTCGGCGGCCCAGACGACCAGTTCGGGCGTGCCGACGGCGTCGTGGACGCCCGGGGCGGAGGCGATCGCCTTGCCGGCGGTGGCCTGCGGGGCCACGGCCGGGGAGGTGGACGCCACGGCGGGGTCGTGGGCGGCGGCGCGGGTGGAGTCCTTGAGGCGGCCGCGGGCGTCCTGGTGGACGACGAGGTCGCCGCCGACGACGGGCAGGCCCTGGTAGGTGCGGTCGAAGCGGACGTGTGACGAGCCGTCGGCGTCCAGGACGACGTCCTTGAGCACGAGGTCCTGGCCGTCGCCGAACCCGAACACCCCGGCGTTGCGGGCCACGTTGGCGCGGGCCTGGGCGACCGCGGCGTCCCGTCCGGCGGGCGCGGCGGAGGCGGTGCCGGCGGGGACGGTGACGGCGACGAGGGCGGCGATGACGGCGGTGGCACCGGCTATGCGGGCACGACGGGACGCCGACGAGGAGGTGGGGCTCACTCTGACTCCAGTGGGGTGGTGACAGGGAAACGCGCGTGGCAGGGGACGCGCGTGGTTGGGGAAACGCGCGGTAAAGCTCGGGCGAAGTACGGCCCGCGAACAGCTGTGACCGAGATTGACGGTGATCGGTCATGAATGGCCAGGGGAATGGTCATATCTTTGCCAAGTTGTGTCCTGTGCAGATCAATCCAGACCGGGTCTGACCAGGGGTGAAGATCCAGCATGTGAACGGTTCATGACGGTCTGTTCGGGATGGTTGTACCGTGCACGCATGACATCGCCCGCCCCCCTGCTGCGCACCCGGGACGTGGACGTCGTCCGCGACGGCCGCCACCTCCTGCGCGGGATCTCCCTGACCATCCGGCCCGGCGAGCACTGGGCGCTGCTCGGCCCCAACGGCGCCGGGAAGTCCACGCTGCTCGCCCTCCTCGGGGCGGTCTCCCACCCGACCCGGGGCGAGGTGGACGTGCTCGGCCGCCGGCTCGGGCGGGTCGACGTCCGCGAACTGCGCGCCCACCTCGGGCACGTCAATCCGCGCCACCCGCTGCGCTCGCCGCTGACCGTGCGGGAGGTGGTGCTCACCGGGGCCACCAACACCATCGAGCCGGAGTGGCACCGCAAGCCCGCCCCCGGGGCGGTCGAGCGGACGGAGCTCCTGATCGAGACCCTCGGCATGACGGCCATGGCCGGGGCCCCGTGGACGACGCTCTCCCAGGGCGAGCGCGGCCGGGCGCTGATCGCCCGCGCGCTGATGCCGAGCCCCCGCCTTCTCCTGCTCGACGAGCCGGCCACCGGGCTCGACCTGACCGCCCGCGAGCTCCTGCTCGACAGCCTCGACCTGCTGCGCCACCAGCACCCCGACCTCGCCAGCGTGCTGGTCACCCACCACCTGGAGGAGCTGCCGGAGACGACGACCCACGCCCTCCTGCTGCGGGAGGGCGAGTGCGTGGCGGCCGGGCCGGTCGACGAGGTGATGACGACCGAACTGATCAGCGCGACCTTCGGCCACCCGATCCGGATCACCCGCCACGAGGGCCGCTGGACCGCCCGCGCCGCGGCCCGCCGCACCCCGGGGAGCTGAGCGCTGCTCTGACGAAGCGCCGCTCTTCAGGAGGCCGGAGGCGACGGACTCAGGGGGGTGGGTATCGCCGGTAAGGAAATCTTACGTAAGGTATGCCTTAGCTAATCACGAGGCGCCGACCCGGTCGGCGCCTCGCCACGCCCTGGCACACCCATGCCCTTTTCCGTTGGAGCCGTCATGCCCGCCCGTCGTCGTACGACCGCAGCCGCGCTGCTCACTCTCGCCGTCGCGACCGCGACGCTGGCCGGCTGCGCGGACAAGAAGGACGACAAGGCCGGTGGCGCCGACGCGGTGAAGATCAACGCCACTGACTCCGCGTGCGAGGTCTCGAAGACCTCCTTCCCGGCCGGCCACGTCGTCCTGGACATCAGCAACAAGGGCTCGAAGACCACCGAGGTCTACGTCTACGCCGAGGGCGACAAGATCGTCACCGAGCGCGAGAACATCGGCCCCGGCACCAAGGCGACCATCAACGCCGAGATCAAGGCCGGCTCGTACGAGATCGCCTGCAAGCCCGGCATGGTCGGCGACGGCATCCGGCAGAAGATCACGGTGACCGGCGAGGGCGCCGCCACCGCCTCCGCGGACCCGCGCCTGGCCGCCGCCGTCGACGCCTACCGCAGGTACGCGCAGGAGCAGGCCGACGCCACCATCCCGGCGGTCGAGGCCTTCGCCGCCGCGATCAAGGCGGGCGACGTGGAGAAGGCCAAGTCCCTCTACGCCCCCTCGCGCACCGGCTGGGAGCGCACCGAGCCGGTCGCCGAGAGCTTCGGCGACGTCGACCCGAAGACCGACACCCGCGAGGACAAGGTCGAGGCCGGCAAGCCGTGGACCGGCTGGCACCGCCTGGAGAAGTCCCTCTGGGCCGACGGGAAGATCGGCGACGACGAGAAGCAGCTCGCCGACCAGCTCGTGGGCGACCTGTTGGACTGGCAGAAGAAGATCCCCGAGGCGGAGATCACCGCGACCAGCATGGCCAACGGCGCCAAGGAGCTGCTGGACGAGGTCGCCACCAACAAGATCACCGGCGAGGAGGACCGCTACAGCCACACCGACCTGGCGGACTTCAACGCCAACGTCGAGGGCGCGCAGAAGGCGTACGAGCTGCTGAAGCCGGTCGCCGCCGAGAAGAACCCCGACCTCGCGAAGACCCTGGACTCCGAGTTCGCCTCGATCCAGGCCCTGCTCGCCAAGTACAAGCAGGCCGACGGCACGTTCACGTCCTACGACAAGGTTGCCGAGGCCGAGCGCAAGACCTTCTCCGACGCCGTCAACTCGCTGGGCGAGCCGCTGTCGAAGCTGGCCGCCGCCGTGGTCGTCAAGTAGCCGACCGCGCCGTGGCCGGCGCGTGACCGGCCGCGCGGTGGCCGTCGACCGACCGGCCACGCGGTGGTCGGCGAGCCGCCGACCATCCGGTGGTCGTCAAGTCGCCGACCCCCAGCCCGTATTCACCACACCCCACGGCCGCCGTGGCGGCCCCGTCCGGTCGTGACGGCAGCCGTGGGACCCAGCAGCACAGAGAAGGGCCCGCCCGCCGATGGACGCCGAGAACCCGATGGACCGCACGGACACGGCCGCTGCCGACGCCGACCCCCGCAGCGCGGTCAGCCGCCGCGCCGTCATCGGCTGGGCCGGGGCGGGCGTCGCGCTCGGCGCCGCCGCCGTCGGTTCGGTCGCCGCCGCCACCCGGCAGGACGACCCCGCACCGGCGCCCGCCGCGGCCCCGGGCGCCGAGGTGCCCTTCTACGGCGACCACCAGGCCGGCATCGCCACCCCCGTCCAGGACCGGCTGCACTTCGCCGCGTTCGACGTCTCCGAGAAGGCCACCCGCGATTCGCTGGTCAAGCTGCTCAAGGAGTGGACGAAGGCCGCCGCGGCCATGACCGGCGGCCGCGAGGTCGGCACCGGCGCCGCCAGCGGCCTGCCCGAGGCGCCGCCGGACGACACCGGCGAGGCCCTCGGCCTGCCCGCCTCCCGGCTCACTCTGACGATCGGCTTCGGCCCGAGCCTGTTCGAGAAGGACGGCGTCGACCGCTTCGGCCTCAAGACCAGGCGCCCCGAGGCCCTGATCGAGCTGCCGAACTTCAAGGGCGACAAGCTCGACCCGCTGCGCAGCGGCGGCGACCTCTGCGTCCAGGCCTGCGCCGACGACCCGCAGGTCGCCGTGCACGCGATCCGCAACCTCGCCCGGATCGGGATGGGGACGGTGAGCATCCGCTGGTCGCAGCTCGGCTTCGGCAAGACCTCCTCCACCACGCCGGACCAGCAGACCCCCCGCAACCTCCTGGGCTTCAAGGACGGCACCCACAACATCGCGGGCACCGACACCGCCCGGCTGGCCGACCACGTGTGGGCGGCCCCCGGCGACGGCCCGGACTGGATGACCGGCGGCTCCTACCTGGTCGCCCGGCGGATCCGGATGCACATCGAGACGTGGGACCGCACCTCGCTCAAGGAGCAGGAGGACGTCTTCGGCCGCACGAAGGGCGAGGGCGCCCCCTACGGCAAGGCCCGGGAGCACGACGACCCGGACCTCAAGGCGATGCCGGCCGACTCGCACGTCGCCCTGGCCCACCCCGACGCCAACAGCGGGCTGATGATCCTGCGCCGCGGCTTCTCCTTCACCGACGGCACCGACGGCCTCGGCCGCCTGGACGCGGGCCTGTTCTTCCTGGCCTACCAGCGCGACAGCCGCAAGGCGTTCGTGCCGCTCCAGCAGCGCCTCGCGGCGAGCGACAAGCTCAACGAGTACATCCAGCACGTCGGTTCCGCGCACTTCGCCTGCCCGGCGGGCGTCCGCAAGCCGGGGGAGTGGTGGGGCCAGGCCCTGTTCGGCTGATCCCGCATACCCCTATCACCCCGAGGAGTCAGCCGTGTTCGGCAACTACCTGATCGGCCTGCGCGAAGGCCTCGAAGCCAGCCTGGTCGTCTGCATCCTGATCGCCTACCTGGTCAAGACCGACCGCCGGGACAAGCTGCCGCCGGTGTGGCTCGGCGTCGGCTCGGCGGTCGTGCTCAGCATGGCGTTCGGCGCGGTGCTCCAGTTCGGCTCCTCGCAGCTCACCTTCGAGGCCCAGGAGGCGCTCGGCGGCAGCCTGTCGATCGTCTCGGTCGGCCTGGTGACCTGGATGGTCTTCTGGATGCGGCGCACCGCCCGGCACCTGAAGACCGAGCTGCACGGCAAGCTGGACGCGGCGATCGCGATGGGCACCACGGCGCTCGTCGTCACGGCCTTCCTCGCGGTCGGCCGCGAGGGCCTGGAGACGGCGCTGTTCATCTGGTCGGCCGTGCAGGCCACCGACGACGGGTGGAACCCGCTGGCCGGCGCCGCGCTCGGCCTGCTGACCGCCGTCGTGCTGGGCTGGCTGTTCTACCGCGGCGCGCTGCGGATCAACCTGGCGAAGTTCTTCACCTGGACCGGCGCGATGCTCGTCGTCGTCGCGGCCGGCGTGCTCGCGTACGGCGTGCACGACCTCCAGGAGGCGGGCTGGCTGCCGGGCCTGCACAGCCTGGCCTTCGACATCAGCAGCACGATCCCGAAGGACAGCTGGTACGGCACGCTGCTGAAGGGCGTGTTCAACTTCCAGCCGGACCCGACGGTCCTCCAGCTGGTGGTCTGGCTCGGCTACCTCCTCCCGACGCTGGCCGTGTTTTTCGGCCTGTTCGGCGGGAAGGCGACCCGCAAGCCCGTCGCCGCCTGACCCGCCCGTTCTCCTCGACCGGCCCCGCACGGCAATCCGCCGCCGTGCGGGGCCGGTTCGGTTCTGCTGCCGGCGCCACGTTCGTGCCGACGGGTGGACCGCATCACCGTCCGGCCTCCGGCTCACCCCGCCGGACGAGACCGGGCCGCCGATCGCCGACGTGGACGGCGTCAACGTCCGGCACGTCGTCCGACTCCTCGTCCCGTCGGCCGGGTTCACCACCGGGTCGCCGCAACCCTCGCACCAGGGTGTGGGTTCACCGGGCCGTGCAACGACGAGGGGCCCCGCACCGATGGTGCGGGGCCCCTCGTGGCCGGGGGCTTCTACTCGCTCTTGATCGCGCCCAGGATGTCCGTCCGGGCGGCCCGGCGGGCCGGCCAGAGGGCGGCCAGCAGGCCGATCAGGGCGGCCGCGACCAGGAAGCCGAGGATCTGCAGCGGCGGCACCACGGTCGACATGCCCTTGAACGTGTCGCCGAGCGTCTTGAGGCCCGCCCAGGCGACCACGATCCCGAGGACCACGCCGACCACGCCGCCGAACAGCGCGATCAGCAGCGACTCCAGCCGGATCATCCGGCCGACGCCGCGCCGGTCGAGGCCGATCGCCCGCAGCATGCCGATCTCCCGGCGGCGCTCGAAGACCGACATCGCCATGGTGTTGACCACGCCGAGCACCGCGATGACGACGGCCATGCCGAGCAGGCCGTAGAGGACGCTCAGGAGGTCCGTGATCATGCGACGGTTCTCCTTCTTCACGTCCGCCTCGCCCTTGACCTCGATCAGCGGGTTGCCGCCGGTCGCGTCGCGCAGCGCCTGCTTGAGCTTCGCGTCCGCGCCATCGGCACCCTTGACCAGGACCTTGTCCGGGCCGGTGCCCGGCTGGGCGTGCGGGCCGACGACGGCCTCGGGGGCGACGACCCCGGCCAGCACGGAGTTGGCCTCCATGACGCCGCCGACGGTGAGCGAGCCCTTGGCGCCGTCCGGGTAGGTGACGCTGAGGACGTCGCCGACCTTGTGGCCGGCGGTCTCCGAGCGGCCCGAACTCACCAGCAGCTTGCCCTGCTTGAGGGCGTCCGCCGAACCGTCCTTGACCTTGACCGTGACCAGCTGGTCGAGGGTGTTCGCGTCGACCGCCGTCAGCCACTCGCTGTCGTCCGTGCCGGTCTCCACCGGAACGG
This sequence comes from Kitasatospora sp. NPDC057936, assembly GCF_042887525.1. Lineage (NCBI taxonomy): Bacteria > Bacillati > Actinomycetota > Actinomycetes > Kitasatosporales > Streptomycetaceae > Kitasatospora > Kitasatospora sp. NPDC057936. Next base: position 1,858 of record NZ_JBHVPD010000027.1, on the reverse strand, counting down.
TCCGGGTGCCGCTCACCGCGGTGACGCCGGGCGCCTTGGCGATCTGCGGGACGACGTCGGGGGAGAGCATCGAGTAGTTCGCCATGGCGACCGTGTAGTCGGCCTTGGAGTCGCTCGCGGTGGCGTCGTCCACGGCCTTGTTCACCGAGGCGCCGACCACCGTCAGCGCGGTGATCAGCATGACGCCGATGGTCAGCGCCGAGGCGGTGGCGGCGGTGCGGCGCGGGTTGCGGACCGCGTTCTCCCTGGCGAGCCGGCCCGGCGTGCCGTACACGGCGCGCAGCAGCGGGGCGAACAGGGTGATCAGCGGCCGGGCCAGCAGCGGGGTGAGGACGAACACGCCGATCATCAGCACGGCCGCGCCGAGGCCGACCAGGCCGACCGTCTTGCCGATGGCACCGAGCGCCAGGGCGGCCGCGCCGATGCCCGTGAGGACCAGGCCGATCACGTTGCGGAGCAGCAGGCTCTTCTGGGTGGCCGGCTGCTCGACCGAGCTCATCGCCGCGATCGGGGCGATCCGCGCGGCGCGGATGGCGGGCAGCAGGGCCGACAGCACGGTCACCAGGACGCCGACGAGGATCGCAGTGACCACCGTGCCCGGTGCGACCACCAGCGGGCCGTCCGGCAGGTTGGCCTCCATCGGGCCGTTGAGCAGCGAGCGCAGCCCGGCCGCGATGCCGACACCGGCGGCCAGACCGGCCACCGAGGCGGTCAGGCCGACCAGGAACGCCTCGATCAGGACGGAGCGGGTGACCTGCCGGCGGCCGGCGCCGATCGCGCGGAGCAGCGCGAGCTCCTTGGTGCGCTGGGCGATCAGCATGGTGAAGGTGTTGGCGATGATGAAGATGCCGACGAACAGCGCGATGCCGGCGAAGACCAGCAGCGCCTTGCTCATGCCCTTGGTGCCGGCTTCGATCATCTTGTCCTGCTCGTCGGCGAGCGCGCGGCCGGTCTTGGCCTCGAATTCGCCGCCCTGCGGCAGGGCCTGCCGGACGGCGGCGAGCAGCGCGTCGTCGTCCGTGCCCGGCTTGGCCTTCACGTCGAGCTCGGCGAAGTGGCCCGGGCTCAGGTAGAGCTGCTGGGCGGTGGCGGTGTCGAAGGCGGCGAGCGAGCCGCCGGAGACGACGCGCGGGTCGTTGGTGTGCAGGGTGCCGGTGAGCTTCAGCTCCATGACCGGCCCGTTGACGGCCACCCGGACGGTGTCGCCGACCTGGTAGCCGCCCTTCTCGGCGGTCTTGGCGTCGAGGGCGATCTCGGTGGCGTTCTTCGGGCCGCGGCCCTCGACCAGCGGGTAGCGCGGGTCGGTGCCGTCGGCGCCGGGCACGAAGTTGGTGCCGGTGGTCGAGAAGCCGTCGCCGACCAGCGCGCCCTTCTTGTCGGCGATGCCGGCGAAGCCGCTGACGATGCCGCGGGCGTCGGCGGTGCCGGGCAGGGCCGCGACGGCCTTGCGGGTCTCCTCGGTGAGCGGCGCGTTCGTGGCGGACTTGCCGCCGTGGTCGTAGCCGCGGCCGACGGCGCCCCGGTCGGAGACGGTGACGGCGATGTCGGTGTAGCTCTTGGCGTTCTGCGACCTGAGGGCGTTGCCGAGGGTGTCGGTGAAGACGAGCGTGCCGGCGACGAAGGCGGTGCCCAGCATGACGGCGAGGACCGTCATCAGCAGGCGGGCCTTGTGGGCCAGCACGTTGCGCAGTGCGGTGCGGTACATGGGGGAGAGTCAGTCCTGGTGGGTTAGGGGGCGTCGGCGCAGCGGTGTTCGTGCGGCCTCAGCTGGTGCGGCCCTTGGCGTCGAAGCGGCGCATGCGGTCCAGGACGGTGTCGGCGGTGGGGTTGTGGAGTTCGTCGACGATGCGGCCGTCGG